>NZ_MPBM01000020.1:0-66981 GCF_001907715.1 Pseudomonas sp. BTN1
CTAGATTTTCATAAGAGACAGTTTCAGAAGTTTTCGAAGATTTCTTCAACAAACTTCAACCACTTGCGCTTGCGATCTCTCGTAAGCGGGAGGCGAATTCTACAGCGTTACACGCTGCTGTCAACACCTCTTTTTCAACTTCCTTTTGGCTTCGATGAACTGAAGCAACTTGCTGTCGAGAACTGCGTAACTCATTGTTTACCAAGGAGTTTTCCGTTTCGACTGCGCCGGAAGTGGGGCGAATTATAGGCTTCCAGAATCTGCCGTCAACCTTCTTTTTCACATTTCTGTCATATAAGTCAAAAAAGCTCCAACAACGCAAAGGCCGGCCCCAAGGGGCCGGCCTTTTACCTACCGAGCCTTACAGGCTGGGAAAGGCGAATTGCGACGTTTCATGGCTGGCCCGTTGCGGCCAACGCTGGGTGATCGCCTTGCGACGAGTATAGAAACGCACCCCGTCCGGCCCATAGGCATGCAAGTCGCCAAACAGCGAACGCTTCCAGCCACCAAAGCTGTGATACGCAACCGGCACCGGCAGCGGCACGTTAACACCCACCATGCCGACTTCAATCTCATCACAGAACAGACGCGCCGCTTCACCATCACGGGTGAAGAGACAAGTACCGTTGCCGTATTCATGATCGTTGATGAGTTGCATCGCCGCTTCCAGGCTATCCACCCGCACTACGCACAACACCGGGCCAAAGATCTCTTCTTTATAGATACGCATCTCAGGGGTGACGCGGTCAAACAAGCTGCCACCGAGGAAAAAACCTTGCTCATGCCCGGCAACACTCAAGCCACGGCCATCAACGACCAGCTCAGCCCCCGCCGACACACCGTCTTCTATATAGCCACTGACTTTATCTCGCGCCTGCCCCGTCACCAACGGGCCCATATCCAGCCCGCAAGAAGTGCCCGCACCAATCTTCAACGCCTTGACCTGTGGCACCAGCTTGGCAATCAATGCATCCGCCACCTGATCGCCCACGCACACAGCCACCGAGATCGCCATGCAACGCTCACCGCAGGAACCATACGCCGCGCCCATCAGGGCACTCACAGCGTTATCCAGGTCTGCATCCGGCATCAGCACCGCGTGGTTTTTCGCCCCGCCCAGCGCCTGCACACGCTTGCCACGTTTGGTCGCTTCGGAATAGATGTACTCGGCAATCGGCGTCGAGCCTACAAAGCTCAAGGCTTTGACTTCAGGCGCTTCGATCAATGCGTCCACCGCGCCCTTGTCGCCATGCACCACGCTGAGCACGCCTTTGGGCAGCCCGGCTTCCTGCAACAGCTGCGCGATCAACAGCGTCGAACTCGGGTCGCGCTCTGAAGGTTTAAGGATGAAACAGTTACCGCAGACAATCGCCAGCGGGTACATCCACAACGGCACCATCGCCGGGAAGTTGAACGGGGTAATACCCGCTACCACGCCCAATGGCTGGAAGTCCGACCACGCATCAATGTTCGGCCCTACGTTGCGGCTGTATTCACCCTTGAGAATCTCCGGCGCCGAGCACGCGTACTCCACGTTCTCGATCCCACGCTTGAGTTCACCCGCGGCGTCTTCCAGGGTTTTGCCATGTTCTTCGCTGATCAACTGCGAGATCCGTGCTTCGTTCTGCTCCAGCAGTTGCTTGAAACGGAACATCACCTGGGCACGCTTGGCCGGCGGCGTATTGCGCCAGGCCGGAAACGCCGCCTTGGCTGAGTCAATCGCCTGTTGAATGGTTTCACGGCTGGCCAACGGCACCTGGTGAATCACCTGGCCGGTAGACGGGTTATAGACGTCGGCACTACGACCGCTGTCGTTGACCAGCTCACCGTTGATCAAATGCTGGATAAGGCTCATGCAGGGCTCCTGAAAAATTGTTCTATATAGAAGGAGAAATCAGTCGATCTTGTTCAGCACTTCGCCGACCGCGTCAAACAGACGGTCCAGGTCCTGCGGCTTGCTGTTGAAGGTTGGCCCGAACTGCAGGGTGTCGCCGCCAAAACGCACATAGAAACCGGCCTTCCACAATGCCATGCCGGCCTCGAATGGACGCACGATGGCATCTCCATCACGCGGGGCAATCTGAATCGCACCGGCCAGGCCGTAGTTGCGAATGTCGATCACGTTCTTGCTGCCCTTCAAACCGTGCAGCGCATTCTCAAAGTGCGGTGCGACTTCGGCTACGCTCTGCACCAGGTTTTCTTTCTGCAACAGGTCCAATGCCGCCAAGCCCGCCGCGCAGGCCACCGGGTGCGCCGAGTAGGTGTAGCCGTGGGGGAATTCCACGGCGTATTCCGGCGTCGCCTGATTCATGAAGGTCTGGTAGATCTCGCTACTGGCAATCACCGCGCCCATCGGGATCGCGCCGTTGGTGACTTGCTTGGCGATGCACATCAGGTCCGGTGTCACGCCAAAGCTGTCGGCACCGAACATCGAGCCGGTGCGGCCAAAGCCTGTGATCACTTCGTCGAACACCAACAGGATATTGTGCTGGTCGCAAATTTCGCGCAGGCGCTTGAGATAACCCTGCGGTGGCACCAATACGCCAGCGGAACCGGCCATCGGCTCGACAAACACGGCTGCGATGTTCGACGCATCATGCAGCTCGATCAGCTTGAGCAACTCATCGGCCAAGGCAATACCACCCTGCTCCGGCATGCCCCGGGAGAAGGCGTTGCTGGCCAGCAAGGTGTGAGGCAGATGGTCGACGTCCATCATCGCCTGGCCAAACAGCTTACGGTTACCGTTCACACCGCCCAGGCTGGTACCAGCAATGTTCACACCGTGGTAACCACGGGCTCGACCAATCATCTTGGTCTTGGTGGCCTGACCTTTGAGGCGCCAGTAGGCCCGCACCATCTTCACTGCCGTATCGGCACATTCAGAGCCCGAATCGGTGAAGAACACATGATTCAGGTTGCCTGGGGTCAGGTCGGTGATCTTTTCCGCCAACTGGAAGGACAACGGATGACCGTATTGGAAGCCTGGGGAGTAGTCCAAGGTGCCCAATTGCTTGGCGACCGCTTCCTGGATTTCCTTGCGCGTATGCCCGGCGCCACAGGTCCACAGGCCCGACAACGAATCATAGACCTTGCGCCCCTTGTCATCGGTCAACCAGCTACCCTCGGCGGCCACGATCAGGCGTGGATCGCGCTGGAAGTTGCGGTTGGCGGTGTAAGGCATCCAGTGCGCATCCAGCTTCAATTGGCTGGCCAGTGACGATGGGGCGTTTTCGGGCATGTTCATCAGCAAAACCTCGCAGGGCAAAAGGCAGCGTCGGGATTGAAAAAGCGTTGTTGCAGCTAAATTGCCACGGGGATAAAGTCGGTGAAATCCAACTCTTCTAACCTTCAGTCAGGCCTTCACTAAACTATGAGCAGCCGTCGTCCCGACCCTTTGGCCCAAGTCAGTGACTTCGATATTCGCTTGCTGCGCATCTTTCGCAGCGTGGTGGAGTGCGGCGGCTTCTCGGCAGCGGAAACCGTCCTTGGCATCGGGCGCTCGGCCATCAGCCAGCAGATGAGCGACCTTGAACAACGGCTCGGGCTGAGGCTCTGCCAACGCGGCCGCGCCGGGTTCTCTCTGACAGAAGAAGGCCGCGAGGTCTATCAGTCTGCCCTGCAACTGTTGAGTGCCCTGGAAAGTTTTCGCACCGAGGTCAACGGCCTGCACCAACATTTGCGCGGAGAGTTGATCATTGGCCTCACCGACAATCTGGTGACCCTGCCCCATATGCGCATCACTCACGCATTGGCGCAGTTGAAGGAACGCGGCCCGGACGTGCAGATCCAGATCCGCATGATCGCCCCCAATGAAGTGGAGCAAGGCGTACTCGACGGTCGCCTGCACGTCGGTGTGGTGCCCCAGGCCAGCGCACTGTCGGGCCTGGAATACCAGCCGCTGTACAGCGAACGCTCCTTGCTCTATTGCGCGGTCGGCCACCCGCTGTTTTACGCCGACAACAAGCAACTCGACGACGAACGCATCGACAGCCAGGATGCCATCGCCCCCACCTTCCGCTTACCCGCGGAAATCCAGGCCCATTACCAGGCGCTCAACTGCACCGCCAGTGCGTCAGACCGTGAAGGCATGGCGTTCCTGATTCTCACCGGGCGTTATATCGGCTATTTGCCCGATCACTACGCCAGCCTATGGGTGCAACAAGGCCGACTGCGTGCGCTGAAACCGGCGACACGTTTTTACGATTTGAGCCTGGCATCGGTCACGCGCAAGGGCCGTCGCCCTCATTTGGTGCTGGAAAGCTTCCTCGAAAGCCTGGCCGCCACCCGCTAACTCGGGCCTTGCACAAAAAGCTGAGCATATGGACAGCTTTTTGCAAGGGTTCAAGGACCTTGAACCGTCCGCCTTGAGTTGACCCGCCATGCCCCCAGAATCCTCCAGCCCCAGCGACCTGATCTACGGCCTCAACGACCGGCCGAAACCACTGCCCGCTCTCCTCGCGGCGCTGCAACATGTCCTGGCGGCGTTCGTCGGCATCATTACGCCGCCGCTGATTATTGGCTCCACCCTCGGCCTCACCGCCCACTTGCCCTACCTGATCAGCATGGCGTTGATGGTTTCCGGCGTAGGCACCTTCATCCAGGCACGCAGGCCGTTTGGTATCGGTGCCGGCATGATCTGCCTGCAAGGCACCAGCTTTGCGTTTCTCGGCGCGGTGTTGTCTGCAGGCTTTCTGGTGAAACAACGCGGCGGCAGCCCGGAAGACATTCTGGCGATGATTTTCGGCGTGTGCTTCTTTGGCGCGGCGGTACAGATTGTATTGAGCCGCTTTATCGGCCAGTTGCGCCGCGTGATCACACCGCTGGTGACCGGCATTGTAATTACGCTGATCGGCATCAGCCTGATCAAAGTGGGCATCACCGACCTCGGCGGTGGTTTCAATGCACCGGACTTCGGCGCTCCCGCCAACTTGGCGCTGGGCCTGTTCGTTGTATTGACGATCATCCTGCTCAACCGCTCGAACACGCCCTGGGTACGCTTGTCGGCCATCATCATCGGCCTGGCCCTGGGCAGCCTCGCGGCGTGGTTCAGCGGCAAACTGACTCCCCAGGCGTTGCCTGACCTGCCATTGGTCAGCCTGCCTACACCATTCCGCTTTGGTTTCAACTTCGACTGGAGCGCCTTCCTGCCGATTGCGCTGATTTATCTGATCAGCAGCATCGAAACCGTCGGCGATCTCACCGCCAATTGCATGATTGCCCGCCAGCCCATCAGCGGCCCTTCTTATATAAGCCGGCTCAAGGGCGGCGTGCTCGGCGATGGGGTGAGCTGCATGATCGCCGCCACCTTCAGCGCCTTCCCCAACACCACGTTTGCGCAGAACAATGGCGTGATCCAGCTCACCGGCGTGGCCAGCCGTTACGTCGGTTTGTACATCGGCGTGTTGCTGTTCTGTCTGGGCCTGTTTCCATTGATCGGCGCCGTGCTGCAGCAAATCCCCAAGCCGGTGCTGGGCGGCGCCACGCTGGTGATGTTCGGCAGCGTGGCGGCGGCCGGCGTGCGCATCCTTGCCCAGGCACCGCTGGACCGACGCAGCATGCTGATCATCGCCACCTCATTCGGCGTTGGCCTGGGTATCGCCGCGCAACCTAACCTGCTGCACCTGATGCCGACACTGGTGCAGAACCTGTTCGACTCCGCCATCACCAGCGGCGGTATCACCGCCATCCTGCTGTGCCTGTTACTGCCGGAGGCCAAGGCAAGTACAGCCGCCGCAAACCACAGCCCGGAACGCGACAGCCTGGAGCCGCTTTGACGGTTTTATTGCATCAGGACTTGTCTGAGGCTTGAGGGTGGGTTATCTGTGCACACGTCGTCTCTATCGATCAGCACGGAAACCTCCATGAGCCTCGAAGTTCCTGCCCACAGCAACCACGCCGGTAAACCCGCCAGCCGCATTCGGCAAAAGAACGAACAAGCGATTCTCCAGGCTGCTGAAGATGAATTCGCGCGTCATGGCTACAAAGGCACCAGCATGAACACCATCGCTGCCAGTGCCGGGCTGCCCAAGGCCAACTTGCACTACTACTTCACCAACAAGCTGGGCCTGTACGTCGCGGTACTGAGCAATATCCTCGAACTGTGGGACAGCACCTTCAACGCGCTGACCGCCGAGGACGACCCGGCCGTGGCGCTCGCTCGCTACATCCGCACCAAGATGGAATTCTCGCGCCGCCAACCCCAGGCTTCGCGGATCTTCGCCATGGAGATCATCAGCGGTGGCGAATGCCTCACTGAATATTTCGGCCAGGACTATCGGGCCTGGTTCAGTGGCCGTGCCGCAGTGTTCCAGGCGTGGATCGACGCCGGCAAAATGGACCCCGTCGACCCTGTGCACCTGATCTTCCTGCTGTGGGGCAGCACCCAGCACTACGCTGACTTCGCCACCCAGATCTGCCGTGTTACCGGTCGCACCAAGCTGACCAAGCAGGACATGGAAGATGCTGGCACCAACCTGATCCATATCATTCTCAAAGGCTGCGGCATCAAGCCAGCCCTATAAACGAAGCGATTTATGTCTTTTACGCTCACCGGCTTTTGCGAGTTTCGTGAAGAAATACGCAAAAGTCGCTTTATCACCTTGGCGGCGCCGATTACCAGCCCGCAGGACGCCCAGGCGTTTTTCGAGCAACACAGCGACCTCAACGCCACGCACAACTGCTGGGCCTGGAAGCTGGGCGATCAATACCGCAGCAGCGATGACGGCGAACCCGGAGGCACCGCCGGGCGCCCGATTCTTGCAGCCATCGAGGCCCAGGGCTTTGATCAGGTGGCCGTCTTGGTGATCCGCTGGTACGGCGGCATTCAACTGGGCACGGGTGGATTGGCCCGCGCCTATGGCGGCGGGGCCAATAAATGCCTGCAAAATGCCGAGCGCATCGAGCTGATCAGCCGCGTCCCCCTGCGTTGCGCCTGTGGCTTCTCCGAACTGAACCTGGTGAAGCTGCGTGTCGCTGAACTCGGCGGGCTTGTGGTGGAAGAAACCTTTACCGCCAACGGCGTAGAACTGCAACTCGCCCTGGGGGAGGCGCACATCGACACCCTGCAAACCCAGCTCGCCGACCTGAGCCGTGGGCGCATCCTGCTCGAACGCTGAAACTGCTACTGTTATGCGCTGAACTCCCTGAACCGCGATTTCAAAGGAAGCCTTTCATGTCTACGCCAAAAACCGCACTGATCATCGGCGCCTCGCGCGGGCTGGGCCTTGGCCTGGTCAAGCAACTGCTCCAGGACGGCTGGGACGTGACCGCCACCGTGCGCGATCCCAACAAGGCCGATGCGTTGAAAGCCGTGGGGCCGGTGCAGATCGAGAAGTTGGACATGGACGATCAGCAAGCCGTGATCGCCCTGGCCCAACGCCTGAAAGATCGCACCTTTGACCTGCTGTTCGTCAACGCCGGCGTCAAAGGCCCGGCCAATCAGGAGCCCGGCCACGCGACCCTGGCGGAAGTCGGCCAGTTGTTCTTTACCAACGCCGTGGCGCCGATCAACCTGGCCCAGCGTTTTGTCGGGCAGATCCACAAAGACACCGGCGTGCTGGCCTTCATGAGTTCAGTACTGGGCAGCGTGACCATTCCCGACGGCTCGGACCTGGCGCTGTACAAAGCCAGCAAGGCCGCCCTCAATTCGATGACCAACAGCTTTATCACGCAACTGGGCGAGCCCAAACCGACGGTGCTGTCGCTGCATCCAGGCTGGGTGAAGACCGACATGGGCGGCGAAAACGCCCACATCGACGTCGAGACCAGCGTGCGCGGCCTGGTGGACCAGGTAAATGCCTACACCGGCAAAGGCGGCCATCACTTCGTCGACTACAAAGGCGACACCATCGCCTGGTAAGTGGCAAAGGGTCGTTATCGACCAATTGCCGTCGATAACGATCCACGCGTAAACTGCCCTCCTCGCCCTCCCCGGCGACCCTGGATCAGCAGACAGGACAACACTGAGCTGGCAAACCTGAACCCATCATTCAGAGGAGCCGGCCAATGCCTGCGACCCGTATCTGGTTAAAAAACCCCCTCGCGATTTTCACCGCCAATGGCCTCGATGCCCGTGGCGGCCTGGTGCTGCAA
Source organism: Pseudomonas sp. BTN1 (assembly GCF_001907715.1). Lineage (NCBI taxonomy): Bacteria > Pseudomonadati > Pseudomonadota > Gammaproteobacteria > Pseudomonadales > Pseudomonadaceae > Pseudomonas > Pseudomonas sp. BTN1. The sequence goes on from NZ_MPBM01000020.1 coordinate 8,092, forward strand.
GACGGTGTCATCACCGAAGTGCTGGCCCAAGGGCAAGCGCCTGCGCAGCCTTGCGCGCAGTTGTTCGATGCCCGCGAGCATGTGGTGCTGCCTGGGCTGATCAACACCCACCACCACTTCTATCAAACCCTGACCCGTGCCTGGGGCCCGGTGGTCAACCAGCCGCTGTTTCCCTGGCTGAAAACCCTGTACCCGGTATGGGCGCGACTCACCCCGGAAAAACTCGCCCTGGCCAGCAAAGTCGCCCTGGCCGAATTGCTGCTCTCGGGCTGCACCACGGCGGCCGACCACCACTACCTGTTCCCCGATGGTTTGGAAAACGCCATTGATGTGCAGGTAGACAGCGTGCGTGAACTGGGGATGCGCGCCATGCTCACCCGCGGTTCCATGAGCCTGGGCGAAGCCGATGGCGGCCTGCCGCCGCAGCAAACGGTGCAGCAAGGCCAAGTGATTCTCGAAGACAGCCAGCGCCTGATCCGCGAATATCACCAGCGCGGTGACGGTGCGCAGATCCAGATCGCCCTGGCGCCGTGCTCGCCGTTTTCCGTCACCCCCGAAATCATGCAAGCCAGCGCCGAGCTGGCCAACCAGTTGGACGTGCGCCTGCACACCCATTTGGCGGAAACCCTTGATGAGGAAGATTTCTGCCTGCAACGCTTCGGGCTGCGTACCGTGGATTACCTCGACAGCGTCGGCTGGCTTGGCCCGCGCACCTGGCTGGCCCACGGCATTCACTTCAACCCGGACGAAATCGAGCGCCTGGGCGCAGCCGGCACCGGCATCTGCCATTGCCCAAGCTCGAATATGCGCCTGGCCTCCGGCATTTGCCCGACCCTGGACCTGCTCGCCGCCGGCGCCCCCATCGGCCTGGGCGTGGACGGCTCCGCCTCCAACGACGCCTCGAACATGATCCTTGAAGCACGCCAGGCCCTGTACATCCAGCGCCTGCGCTACGGCGCGGAAAAGATCACCCCCGAAGGTGTATTGGGCTGGGCCACCAAGGGCTCGGCGCAGTTGCTGGGGCGCACGGATATTGGCGAGTTGGCAGTAGGCAAACAGGCGGACCTGGCACTGTTCAAGCTTGATGAGCTGCGCTTCTCCGGCAGCCATGACCCCATTTCCGCGCTGCTGTTGTGCGGTGCGGACCGGGCAGACCGGGTGATGATCGCAGGTCAATGGCGGGTGATCGACGGCCAAGTCGAAGGGCTGGATCTGAAAGGCTTGATCGCGGATCACAGCCAGGCAGCGCGCCAGTTGATCGCAGGCACCTAAGCCAGGCACCAATCAAAATGTGGGAGCGGGCTTGCTCGCGAATGCGCTGTGTCAGTCAGTACATCTGTGACTGAACCACCGCATTCGCGAGCAAGCCCGCTCCCACATTGGGTCTGCGGCGCCGTTCAAATCGGGTTATAGCCCCAACAGCGACAGCATGATAAAGGTCGCAAACAACACAAAATGCGTCATCCCTTCTATCGCATTGGTTTCCCCGTCGTTGAGGTTGATCGCGCTGACGATCAGGGTGATAAACACCATCACCGTTTGCACCGGCGTCATCGCCATCTGGAACGGCTGCCCGGTGTAGAGCGCCATGGCTTCCATCACCGGCACCGTCAGGATCACCGTAGACAACGAAGCCCCCAGCGCGATGTTGACCACCGATTGCATGCGGTTGGCCAACGCGGCGCGCAGTGCCGTGAGGATCTCCGGCGCGGCCGAGATAGCCGCCACCACAATCGCGGTAATCACCGGCGGTGCGCCGGTCCCTTCCAGGCCCAGGTCGAGGGTCTTTGACATCACCTCGGCCAGCGCGCCAATCACGATCACCCCAAACACCAGGGTCGCAATGGAAAACGTCAGGCTGACAGACGGCGCGTGCTCGTCTTCCGGCTGTTTCTTACGGCGTTTTTCCGGATAGCTGTAGCTGAAGAAATAACTGTGCGGCCCCACCTGCATGCGCAGGAACAAGGTGTAAAGCACCACCATCGCGCCAATGGTGAAGGCCGAGTAAATTTTCCAGTCCGCTTCGGGGATAAATTCCGGCACCACCATCGACACCCCCATGGCAGTAAGAATCATCACACTGTAGGTGCGCGCCGAGTCATCGTTGTAGGACTGTTCGCCATGCTTGATGCCGCCCATCAGCGCGGCCAGGCCGAGGATGCCGTTGATATCGAGCATCACCGCTGAGTAAATGGTGTCGCGCACCAGCGTCGGCGATGGCTCGTTGCTCATCATGATCGCCAGGATCACCACCTCCACCAATACCGCGGCGAGGGTCAGGATCATGGTGCCGTAGGGGTCACCGACTTTTTCCGCCAACTGCTCGGCGTGATGAGCCACGCGCATCGATGCCATCACGATAAACGCGATCAGCGCGAAGCCGGCCAGCAGCGCGACCAGTTGGCCACTGTGGAGCATCCAGTGTTCCAGCGGATAGGCGGCGATGGCGGCAATCAGCGCCAGCAGCATGAATTTTTCTTGCTTGAGGGATGTGAGCATTCCGGGCCTTTTCATACAGCGAATCAGTCATTGATGGGGTACAGACTGCGCCGAGCCACTAACGTTTCGTTACACCTTAGTTCAGGCCGCCCTTGCGTGAGTGACAGAAATACTCTCCTGCTGGTCAGGTTTTGCCGATTATTTCAGCCATGGCCTGTAGAATGCCGCCATTGCACTTGATGAGAATTTAAAAATGTACGATTGGCTCAACGCCCTGCCCAAGGCTGAATTGCACCTGCACCTGGAAGGCTCGCTGGAGCCTGAGCTGCTGTTCGCCCTGGCCGAGCGCAACAAGATTGCGCTGCCATGGAACGACGTCGAAACCCTGCGCAAGGCCTACGCCTTCAACAACCTGCAAGAGTTTCTCGACCTGTATTACAAGGGCGCCGATGTGCTGCGCACGTCCCAGGATTTCTACGACCTGACCTGGGCCTACCTGCTGCGCTGCAAGGCCCAGAACGTGATTCACACTGAACCGTTCTTCGACCCGCAAACCCACACCGACCGTGGCGTGCCGTTCGAAGTGGTGCTCAACGGCATCGCCGCCGCACTCAAAGACGGCGAGCAGCAACTGGGCATCACCAGCGGTTTGATCCTCAGCTTCCTGCGCCACCTGAGCGAAGACGAAGCGCAGAAAACCCTCGACCAGGCGCTGCCATTCCGTGACGCGTTCGTGGCCGTGGGCCTGGACAGCTCGGAAATGGGCCACCCACCGAGCAAGTTCCAGCGCGTGTTCGACCGTGCCCGTCACGAAGGCTTCCTGACCGTGGCCCACGCCGGTGAAGAAGGCCCGCCCGAGTACATCTGGGAAGCCCTCGACCTGTTGAAAATCCAGCGCATCGACCACGGCGTGCGAGCCATTGAAGATGAACGCCTGATGCAGCGCATCATCGACGAGCAGATCCCGTTGACCGTGTGCCCGCTGTCCAACACCAAGCTCTGCGTGTTCGACGACATGGCCCAGCACAACATCCTCGACATGCTCGAACGTGGCGTAAAGGTCACCGTGAACTCGGATGACCCGGCGTACTTCGGCGGTTACGTCACTGAGAACTTCCATGCGCTGCACACCAGCCTGGGCATGACTCAGGACCAGGCCAAACGCCTGGCGCAGAACAGCCTGGATGCGCGGCTCGTGAAGCCATAACCGGTAATCATTGGATGTACACGGGCTAAATGTGGGAGCGGGCTTGCTCGCGAATGCGGTGAACCAGTCTACAGTTGCATCGACTGACACGCCGCCTTCGCGAGCAAGCCCGCTCCCACACTGGTTTCGCATGGTCCTTTAGATTTCGCTGAGTTCTTCCAGGGTCTTGCCCTTGGTCTCCATCCCGAACAACCACACCACCAGCGCCGCCACCGCAAAGCACAGCGCACCCAAGGCAAATACCCCGCCCTGCCCGGTTATCGGGAATACCAGTCCGGTTACCAACGGCCCCAGCAACGAGCCAACCCGCCCAATCGCCGACGCAAACCCCGAGCCGGTCGCACGTGCCGAGGTGGGATACAACTCCGGCGTGTAGGTGTACAGCACCGCCCACATGCCAAACAGGAAGAACTGCATCAACAACCCCGAGGTGATCAGCAGGCTTACGTTGCCGCCAAACACTGCGCTCTGCCCATACACAAACGCCATCACCCCGCCGCCCAGCAAGGTCACCACGCACACGGGCTTGCGCCCCCAGCGCTCGACCAACCACGCGGCCATCAAAAAGCCTGGGATTCCGCCCAGGGAAATGATCACCGTGTAATACACCGACTGAGTCACAGCAAAACCCGATTGCTGTAACAACGCACTCAACCACGACGTCAGCCCGTAGAACCCAAGCAGGGCGAAGAACCACACACTCCAGATCATCATCGTGCGTTGGCGGTACTGCGCGGACCACAGCTGCTGGAACGCGGAGAAAAACGTCCCCGGCGCACTCTCGATCCGTGGCAGGGCAATCGGCTCCGGCAAGTCGGCGCGGCCCAGGGAATCGCGCACCTTCTGCTCGATGCCAAGCAAGACCTTGTCCGCCGCCTCATGGCGCCCAGCCTGTTCCAGCCAACGCGGCGACTCCGGAATAAAGAAACGGATGGCCAGCACAAACACCGCCGGTATCGCCAACACCAGAAAGATGTCGCGCCAGCCAATCACCGGCAACAAGAAGTAAGACAACACGCCCGCGGCCACAAAACCCAACGGCCAGAAGCCATCCATCAAGGCGATGTAACGGCCGCGTCGCTTGGCGGGGATCAGCTCCGACAGCATCGACTGGGCAATGGGAAACTCCATGCCCATGCCAATGCCCAGCAGGATCCGGAACAACGTCAGCGTCTCCACCGTCTGCGCCATGGAACACAGGTAGCTCGCCAGGCCCCAGAGTACGATGCTCCACTGGAACACCGGCTTACGCCCGAAGCGATCAGCAAGCATCCCGGACAGCGAAGCGCCCACCACCATGCCGAAAAAACTCGAACTGGCCAGCAACCCGGCCTGGGCCGTGCTCAGGCCAAACTCGGCTTTGATCGAGCCCAGCAGGAAGGTCATCATCGCCAGGTCCATGGAGTCGAAGAAAAACGCCAGGGCGATGATGATGAAAATGACTCGGTGGTAACCGCTGATGGGCAACCGTTCCAGGCGTTCCGCCGCGCTATAACCCTGCCTACCCATGCCGCACCCCTCGTATGAAAAAATCCCCTTGGCGAGTGTGCGGCATCGTTTACGCCGGCTATTGCTGAATGCGACCTGACGACAGCTGAGAGCGACGCCAGCACCTGTAGGAGCGAGCTTGCTCGCGAAGAACGTTAACGATAACGCGGGGCATCTGGATAAAACGCGGCGCCCTCAAGTTTTTCACGAGCAAGCTCGCTCCTACAGCTTGGCAACGCGAGCTATGTGCTCAAGCCCCCCGTCATTGACCGACAGGGCCCGTGACTCGTTGATCACGCTGATCCAGTTCGCCTGCAAAAACAGCTGCATCAAGCCCGCCCCCAGCGCACCGCCCAGATGGGGTTGTTGCTGGCTCCAGTCGAAACAGTCGCAGGCCAGCGGCGATGCCAATGCCTGGGTAAAAATGCCCAGTTCCGCCAACGCTTGCACGCCCCTGGGCGTCACCTCGGTACGCTGCTCATGGCGCTCGATCCATCCGGCCTCAAGCATCCGTTGATACAGCTGCGCCGCCAGTTCACCGCCGAGGTGGCCGTGGCACCAGCGGGCGCGGCGCAGCAACGGCGGCGCTCGCAGCGCCGGTGGCAAAACATCCGGGGTGCTGCGGGCCGCGCTGGCCATGGTGGTGCTGGCCAATGCATCAATGGCGGTGCTGACATCAGCGGCCGCTAGCCTAAACAGGCGCTGGCCTCGCCGTGCCTCGATCCGCAACAGGCCGCTGCCGGTCAGCCGCGCCAAGTGTGCATTGGCTGACGCCGGCGACAAACCGGCCAGCGCTGCCAGCTCGTCTGAAGATTTCGCCGAACCGTCCATCAAGGCCCAGAGCATGGCCGTGCGTTTAGGCTCGGCGAGCAAGCTGGCGATCTGGCTGATGCAAGGTGCTGCTCCCATGTATTCACTCCCTGTTAAACCATTTTTTCTGCTGCGGTTGACGCCCAAGTATAGGTGCGCGGGCAGTAGGTTCCGCGGCGTCTGACAGTGCAGATCAGGACAGGAGACGAGTGAAACTTCCGAGCGTGGCGCAGGCTATTGACGGGAAACCATTCGTCCCGGTCGCTGCGCCGTCAATGTCGCACAGCGGGACACGAGCATGTCCCGCAGCAGATTGATGGGTTTACTCAATTGCGCACGGTGGGCGCACAGCAGGTTGAGCGGGGTGCGCTCGCCCTGCAGTTCCGGCAGGATCAAACGCAAGCGCCCGGCCAGCACATCGGTGCTCACATCCAGCCAAGACTTGTAGGCGATGCCCATGCCCGCCACCGCCCAGCGGCGCACCACATCAGCGTCATCGCTGAAGCGATCGCCGCTGACCGTCAGGCTTACGTGGCGCTTGCCATCGTAAAAACCCCAGTGGTCGTGGACGCGGCTGCCGAGCATGTACAGCAGGCAATTGTGCTGGGCCAATTGTTCCAGATGCCGCGGCTCGCCATGCCGGGCGAGGTAACTGGGGGCGGCGCAGAGTACGCGAATATTGTCCGCAGCAATGGGCAGCGCAATCAGGCTGGAGTCTTCGGGTTCGCCGTAACGCAGGGCAATGTCCACGGGCTGACGGAACAAGTCAGCAATGCGATCACCGAGCAACAGGCGCACGTTCAGTTGCGGATGCTCCTGCTGGAACGCATCCAGCCACGGCAACAGTTGGTTGCGGCCAAAATCCGAGGGTGCCGACAATTGCAGCACACCACTGACGTGATCCTGGCCACTGGCCAATAGGCGCCGCCCTTCATCCAGCGCACTCAGTGACGCCCGTGCGTACTCCAGAAAGCCCTCACCTTCGGCCGTCAGCCGAAGGCTGCGGGTAGAGCGCGCCAGCAAGCGCGTGCCCAGTTGCTGTTCGATACGCTTGAGTGCAGCACTGGCCACCGCCGGTGACAGGTCCATGACCCGCGCCGCGGCCGACAGGCTGCCTAAGTCCGCTGCCCGCACAAACAACTGCAAATCATCAAAACGCAGCATGCATACCCACTCATTATCAATATTTGGTTGAAACAGCCTGCTGTTTTAGCCGCTTTTATCGGCGTGGGAAATAGCCAATCATCTGCCCATCCCGTTAGCCCGTGCCAGGAGTCGACTATGTCCACCGCTTTTAATGTCATCGCCACGCTGATCGCCAAACCCGGCCAGCACGCCACCCTGGAAACCCTGCTGCGCGGCCTGCTGGAACCGACCCGCCTGGAAGCCGGTTGCGAGCAGTACGACCTGCACCAGGACCTGCAACACCCCGAGACCTTCTACATGCTCGAGCGCTGGAGCGACGACGCTGCGCTGGCCGACCACGACCAGAGCGCGCATATCCAGAGCTTTCGCGCCAAGGCCGCCGATGTGATCGAACACTTCGAACTCAAACGCCTGAAATTTCTCGCCTGATCCCGCCTTTTTTGTAGGAGCGAGCGTGCTCGCGAAAACCCAACGACGAGGCGCGAAACCAGAAACACCACGTCATCGTTGACGATCTTCGCGAGCAAGCTCGCTCCTACCTTGACCGTATTCACTTGGAGTCATCATGAAAGCCATTGCCTACTACGCCTCACTGCCGATCAACGATCCAGAATCCCTGCAAGACATCGAATTACCAGCCCCCGTTGCCGGCCCCCGTGACCTGTTGGTGGAAGTCAAAGCCATCTCGGTCAACCCGGTGGATACCAAGGTGCGCCAGAACGTCGCCCCGGAAAATGGCGCCGCCAAGGTGCTGGGTTGGGACGTGGCGGGTGTGGTCAAGGCGGTCGGCAGTGACGTGACGTTATTCAAAGTCGGCGACAAGGTGTACTACGCCGGTTCCCTGGTACGCCCAGGCGGCAACAGCGAACTGCACACCGTGGATGAACGCATCGTCGGCCATATGCCCCGAAGCCTGGGGTTTGCCGAGGCGGCCGCATTGCCGCTGACCGCTATCACTGCGTGGGAGCTGTTGTTCGAACGCTTGCAGGTCGCTGAAGGCAAAGACGATCAAGGCCAGAGCCTGCTGATCGTCGGCGCTGCCGGTGGCGTGGGGTCGATCCTGACTCAACTGGCTAACCAGCTCACGGCGCTGAAGGTCATCGGCACTGCCTCTCGCCCCGAGACTCACGCATGGGCCAAGGCCCTGGGAGCGCACATGGTGATCGACCACAGCCAGCCGCTGAGCGAAGTGTTGAAACAGGCCGGGCACCGGCAAGTCACCCACGTTGCCAGCCTGACCCAGACCGAGCATCACTTGGACCAACTGGTCGAAGCGCTGCAACCCCAAGGCAAGCTGGCGTTGATCGACGATCCCAAGGCCCTGGATGTGAGCAAGCTCAAGCGCAAGAGCCTGTCGCTGCACTGGGAGTTCATGTACACCCGTTCGATGTTCGAGACCCCAGACATGATCGAGCAGCACAACCTGCTCAACCGCGTGGCCGAACTGATCGACGCCGGCACCCTGAAAACCACGGTGGGCGAGCACTTCGGCGTGATCAATGCGGCGAACCTGCGCCGCGCCCACGCCCTGCTGGAAAGCGGCAAGGCCAAGGGCAAGATCGTGCTGGAGGGGTTCTGAAAAAACGGCTGTCAGTGTCGTCCGTTATCCACGTAGGTAATGGACGACACCATTAGTCCGAGAGTTGATCCTTGTCATATTTATGAGCCCGTTCAGGTTTATATTGGCCGCCTTTGCCACGATTCTTTTACGTGAGGAAGTCAGCAATGAAAATCCTGATAAAAGCGTTAGCAAAATCCCCCGGCAGCCAATGGCAAGTTCGTCTCGACGGCGAGGCCATCACCTTTCGCAGTGAAGCCGAGGCCCGCGCCTTCGCCGACACGCTGCAGGCCCGGATCCAGGCTCCCCACCGCTTCCCCCTCAACCAGCAACGTTCCGCTGGCTGAACCGAACGTCAGACCTGCGCCTGTACGGCCCTTGCCCGTTGCAGGCGCTGGGTCGCCATGGCAATGGTCACCGCCAGCACCCCGCAGAGGCAGATGACCATGGCCATCGGCATCGCCGTGCCGTTGTGCAACACACCGACCAACGACGCCGCGCCTGCCGCCACACCAAACTGAATGCAACCGAGCAACGCCGACGCGCTGCCGGCCCGAGTCCCCTGCCCGCTCATGGCACAGGCCGAGGTATTCGGCAAAATGCAGCCCAGGCTGGCGATGCAGATAAACAGCGGCACCAGCAACGGCCATAGCGCCTCGGTGCGCAACGCGGCAATTCCCAACAGCGTCAACGCCGCCGCCACGTACACCCACACGGTGCGCGACAGCAAAAACGCGGGGCCGCGCTTGGCGAGCAATCTTGCGTTCAGTTGCGCCACCAGGATAAAGCCCGCGGCGTTGGAGCCGAACAACCAGCCGTAATGCTCGGCCGGCACGCCATAGAGCTTGATAAATACGAAGGGGGAGCCGGCGATGTAGGCAAACATCCCGGCAATCGAGATGCCGCCGGTCAAGGCATAGCCCAGGTACACCCGGTCTGACAGTAGCGAGCCGTAGCGGCGCAACGAGCCCGACAACGGCTGACGCGGCTGATCGGCCGGGAAGGTTTCCGGCAACCCGACCGCCACGGCGATGGCCGCCATCACGCTGAACAACGACAACGCCAGGAAAATCGACTGCCAGCCCCACACGCCGACCATCAGGCCACCGGCCAATGGCGCCAGGATCGGGGCCAGGCCGGTCACCAGCATCAGTTGCGAATACACCTTGGCCGAGCCCACGGCATCGCATTTGTCGCTGACCACCGCCCGGGAAATCACCATGCCCGCACATCCGCCAAGGGCCTGCACGAAGCGTGCGCCAATCAACCATTCCAGGGACGGCGCATACGCACAGGCGAAAGACGCGAGGGTAAACAGGGTGACGCCGCTGAGCAGCGGCACGCGCCGGCCAAAGCGGTCGGCCAGCGGCCCGTAGATCAATTGGCCAATAGCCAGGCCCGCGAAATACACGGCCAGGGTCAGCTGGATATGTTTTTCATCAGTGGCGAAGGCCGTGGCCATTGCCGGAAAGCCCGGCAGGTAAAAGTCGATCGCCAACGGCGCGAAGGCGCTCAAGGCGCCCAGAATCAGGATTATGCGAAGGTTCATCAGACACCCAAGTGAGTCGGCAGCTCAACAGTCTAGCCGCGCTTGGGTGCCATGAACATTACGTTAGGTGGCTAACGATCAGAAAAATCACGCCAGCTTGGCGCTGTAGCCTTCTTCGGTTATCAGGCCGATCACGTCATCTGCAGATAAGCGGCTTTCCACACCCACTTCTTTCGCTGCCAAATCCACCTTTACACTCGCCGCCGGATCCTTGCTCTGTACCGCCTGGGTCACCGCTTTAACGCAGTGGCCGCAGGTCATTCCTTCAACGCTGAATATTTGCATGACATGACTCCTTTGATGAGGTTGAGCCCAGTGTCGAGCTTGCCATGATGGCAAGGTCAAGTTCTCAGTATTTCTGCCGGGCTGGTATTCGGCGGCGACGTCGGCCAAGCTTCAACCTCCCTAGCTGTGAACCACGGAGCATTCGCCATGCGCTGGTTGTTTTTTGTCCTTGCCGGCCTGATGAGCTTGCCTGCCGCTGCGCCCCAGGCCCTCGCTGCTGAAGATTATGCGGTGCTGATTATTTCCCGCGAACGCCTGGAAGTGCCGACCCACTGCGAGATCGGCCTGTATATCCAGGACCAACTGGCCGGGCGTCTGTTCCAGGAACAGGCCACCGCCTTCAACCTTCCCCCTGGCGATGTGTCGTTGCGCCTGAAAGTGTTGCCGAGCCAGGCCCCCGGCTGTCTGCCAGGCATGCTCGCGCCACCCGCGCAGAACATCACCTTGAAAGCCGGTGACGTACGCAAATTACGCATTGCCCAGGGCCCGGACGGCATGTACCTCAAAGCCGCGGCATTGGAATACTGAAGGGGCTTGACCTTCCCCACAGGTTAAGGTTGATCCTAGTGGCAACTTCTTCTGGAGGACTGCCCCATGAATGGATCCACCACCTTTGACCTGCCCATCGGCGGCATGACCTGTGCCAGCTGTGCCGGGCGGGTCGAACGCGCGCTGGGCAAGGTGCCGGGCGTGCAACGTGTCAGCGTCAACCTGGCCAATGAACGCGCGCACATCGAAGTACAGGGCCAGATGGACCCCAGCGTGCTGATCGCCGCTGTCGACAAAGCCGGCTACACCGCCACCCTGCCCCAAAGCGAAACCGCCACCGACGCCGATCAAGCCCGACGCCTGCGCCGCGAGCGCTGGTCGCTGGTGGCGGGCATTCTGCTGGCGTTGCCCTTGGTGCTGCCGATGCTGGTAGAACCCTTCGGCCTGCACTGGATGCTCCCCGCCTGGATACAGTTTGCCCTGGCCACACCGGTGCAATTCATCCTGGGCGCGCGCTTTTATGTCGCCGCGTGGAAAGCCGTGCGCGCCGGCGCCGGCAATATGGACCTGCTGGTGGCGATCGGCACCAGTGCCGGCTACGGCCTGAGTATCTATGAATGGCTCACCGCCGCCCCAGGCGTGACGCCGCACCTGTACTTCGAAGCCTCGGCGGTGGTAATCGCCTTGGTACTGCTGGGCAAATACCTGGAAAGCCGCGCCAAGCGCCAGACCGCCAGCGCCATCCGCGCCCTTGAAGCCTTGCGGCCGGAACGGGCGATCCGCGTGCAGGACGGCCGCGAAGAAGACGTCGCCATCAGTGCGTTGAAGCACGGTGACCTGGTGCTGGTCAAACCCGGCGAACGCTTCCCGGTGGACGGTGAAGTGGTGGAAGGCCTGAGCCATGCCGATGAAGCGCTGATCAGTGGCGAAAGCCTGCCGGTGCCCAAACAACCCGGCGATGCGGTCACCGGTGGCGCCATCAACGGTGAAGGCCGTTTGCTGGTGCGCACCCTGGCCCTGGGCGCAGAAAGTGTACTGGCGCGCATCATCCGCCTGGTCGAAGACGCCCAGGCCGCCAAGGCACCGATTCAGAAACTGGTGGATAAAGTCAGCCAGGTGTTCGTGCCGGCCGTGCTGGTATTGGCGCTGATTACCGTCGTGGGCTGGTGGCTGTACGGCGCCTCCCTGGAAACCGCCATCATCAATGCGGTCGCCGTATTGGTGATCGCCTGCCCTTGTGCCTTGGGCCTGGCCACGCCGACCGCGATCATGGCCGGCACCGGCGTCGCCGCGCGCCATGGCATTTTGATCAAGGACGCCGAAGCCCTGGAGCGTGCCCACGCCGTGAGCGCCGTGGTGTTCGACAAAACCGGCACCCTCACCTCAGGCGCGCCCAACATTGCGCATTTGGCGGCCGTGGATGGTGACGAAGCCCTATTGTTGCAACAGGCCGGCGCCTTGCAGCGCGGCAGTGAGCACCCACTGGCCAAGGCCGTGCTGGATGCTTGCCGCAAAAGAGGCTTGGACGTGGCCGATGTGAGCGCCAGCCAATCCCTCACCGGGCGCGGCATTGCCGGTACGCTCGACGGTCGGCCACTGGCGCTGGGCAATCGCCGCTTGCTGGAAGAAACCGGCCTGGACGCAGGCGACTTGGGCCCGCGAGCCAAGGAGTGGGAAGCCGAAGGCCGCACCTTGTCCTGGCTGATCGAGCAAGGTGCGCAGCCGCGCGTGCTGGGGCTGTTTGCCTTTGGCGACACGCTCAAGCCCGGCGCGTTGCAAGCCGTGCAACAACTCAAGGCGCAGCACATCAGCAGCCACCTGATCACCGGCGATAACCACGGCAGTGCACGGGTGGTGGCCGAGGCCTTGGGCATCGACGATGTGCATGCCGAAGTACTGCCCGCCTATAAAGCCGCTGCCGTGGCCGAGCTGAAAAAAACCGGCGTGGTGGCCATGGTCGGCGACGGTATCAACGATGCACCAGCCCTGGCCGCTGCCGATATCGGCATCGCCATGGGCGGCGGCACCGACGTGGCCATGCACGCCGCCGGTATCACCTTGATGCGTGGCGACCCGCGCCTGGTGCCGGCCGCCCTGGAGATCAGCCGCAAGACCTACGCGAAAATTCGACAGAATCTGTTCTGGGCCTTTGTGTATAACTTGATCGGCATTCCCCTGGCCGCCTTCGGCCTGCTCAACCCGGTACTGGCTGGCGCCGCCATGGCCTTGTCCAGCGTCAGCGTGGTGAGTAATGCCCTGCTGTTGAAAACCTGGAAACCCAAGGACTTGGAGGATCAACGCCCATGAACATCGGCCAAGCCGCCCGCACCAGCGGGCTAAGCGCGAAGATGATTCGCTACTACGAAGCCATTGGCCTGCTGAAAACCGCCCACCGCACCGACAGCGGCTACCGGGTGTACGGCCACGACGACCTGCACACCCTGACGTTCATCAAGCGCTCGCGGGACCTGGGGTTTTCACTGGAAGAAGTCGGCAAGTTACTGACCCTGTGGGAGGACCGGCAGCGGGCCAGCGCCGACGTAAAAGCCCTGGCGCGCCAGCACATCGACGAGCTGAACCACAAGATTCGTGAGCTGGGGCAACTACGCGATACCTTGCAGGACCTGATGGAGCACTGCCAAGGCGATCACCGGCCCGATTGCCCGATCCTCAAGGAGTTGGCCGCGGGCAACTGCTGCGCCTGACAGACCGTACGCAATGATCGCTCCCACGCTCCGCGTGGGAATGCCGCTTTCGACGCTCCGCGTCACGCTTTGGGACGCAGAGCGTCCAGGGATGCATTCCCACGCAGAGCGTGGGAACGATCAATGTGGGAGCTGGCTTGCCTGCGATAGCATCACCTCGGTGTCACTGATACACCAAGGTGCCTGCATCGCAGGCAAGCCAGCTCCCACATTGTGAGTTACTGCATCCAAGGCGGCGGCGGTGGCTCGTCCGGCACTTTGCTCGGTGGCGCGTCATCCGCTGCGCGAATCGCCTGGCGACGCTCTTCATCCAGCCGCGCCGCTTCGATTTCGCGGATCACACCGCCCACATCCGCCAGTTCTTCCGGTTCGTCGAACTCACCGGTCAATACACTGGCCGGGTGCAAGGTGCCGGCTTCATACAGCGCCCACATTTCCTTGGCGTACTTGGTTTTCTTCAACTCCGGGGCAAAACGCCCGAAGTAGGAAGCCATGTTGCCAACGTCGCGCTCCAGCATGCTGAACGCGTGGTTGTTACCCGCCGCATCCACCGCCTGGGGCAGGTCGATGATTACCGGGCCCGTAGGCGTGAGCAGTACGTTGAACTCGGACAGGTCACCGTGCACCAGGCCGGTGCACAGCATCAGCACGATCTGGGAGATCAGGAAGGCGTGGTATTCGCGCGCCTGGTCCGGCTCCAGCACGACGTCATTCAGACGCGGCGCCGCATCGCCGTATTCGTCGGCCACCAGTTCCATCAACAGCACGCCTTCGAGAAAGTCGAACGGCTGGGGCACGCGAACGCCCGCACCGGCCAGGCGAAACAGCGCCGCCACTTCCGCGTTCTGCCAGGCATCTTCGGTTTCTTTCTTGCCGAACTTGGAGCCCTTGGCCATGGCTCGTGCCTGGCGGCTGTTACGGACCTTACGGCCTTCCTGGTATTCGGATGCCTGACGAAAACTTCGTTTATTCGCCTCCTTGTAAACCTTGGCGCAACGCAATTCATTGCCGCAGCGCACCACATAAACAGCTGCTTCTTTACCACTCATCAGAGGGCGCAGCACTTCGTCGACCAGACCGTCTTCGATCAGGGGTTCAATGCGTTTAGGAGTCTTCATCAGCTTTTATTGTGGGTCCTGTATTACCAAACACGCGTGTGGAACTCGTTATACGGCAATCGGCTCGCCGGGGGGAGAGGCTACTGACCTCTGACCCCTTGAGAATGCATTCAATGGGCCAATTTTATCGGCAATCAGCGTTCGATAATCGCCGTCACGCCTTGGCCACCGGCGGCACAGATGGAAATCAGCCCACGGCCCTTGCCCGCCGCATCCAACAATTTAGCCAAGTTGGCGACGATCCGCCCACCGGTGGCGGCAAACGGATGGCCCGCCGCCAGGGAACTGCCCTTGACGTTGAGCCGGCTGCGGTCGATCGACCCCAGCGGTGCGTCCAGGCCCAGGCGGGTCTTGCAATAGTCGGCGTCTTCCCAGGCCTTGAGCGTGCACAGCACTTGGGCGGCGAAGGCTTCGTGGATCTCGTAGTAATCAAAGTCCTGCAAGGTCAGGCCGTTACGCGCCAGCAAGCGTGGCACCGCATACACCGGCGCCATCAACAGGCCCTCGGCGCCGTGGACGAAATCCACCGCCGCTGCTTCGCCATCGCGCAGGTAAGCCAGGATCGGCAGGCCGCGCTCCTTGGCCCACGCCTCGCTGCCCAGCAGCACCAGAGAGGCACCATCGGTCAGGGGCGTGGAGTTACCGGCGGTGAGCGTGCCCTTTTCGCTGCGCTCGAAGGCCGGCTTGAGGCTGGCGAGTTTTTCCAGGGTCAGGTCGGGGCGCAGGTTGTTGTCGCGGGTGAGGCCGAGAAAGGGCGTGAGCAAATCGTTGTGCCAGCCTTCGGCGTAGGCCGCCGCCATCTTCTGGTGGCTCTCCAGCGCAAGCTGGTCCTGCTCGGCGCGGGGGATCTGCCAGGTCTGGGCCATCAGCTCGCAGTGCTGCCCCATGGACAAACCGGTGCGCGGTTCGCCGTTGCGCGGCAGTTCCGGCTTGAGGTGATGAGGACGAAGTTGTAACAGGAGTTTTAATTTATCTCCCAGGGATTTGCTGCGGTTGGCTTGCAGCAGGATCTTGCGCAGCCCTTCATTCACACCAATCGGTGCATCCGAGGTGGTGTCCACCCCGCCGGCAATGCCGCATTCAATCTGGCCCAGGGCGATTTTATTGGCCACCAGCAGCGCCGCCTCCAGCCCGGTGCCGCATGCTTGCTGGATGTCGTACGCAGGGGTTTGCGGTGACAGGCGCGAGCCGAGCACGCATTCACGCGTCAGGTTGAAATCACGGGAGTGCTTGAGCACCGCGCCGGCGGCCACCTCGCCCATGCGCAGGCCGTGCAGGTTGTAGCGCTCGATCAGGCCCTCCAGCGCGGCAGTCAGCATCGCCTGGTTACTCGCCGTGGCATAGGGGCCATTGGAACGGGCGAAAGGAATGCGGTTACCGCCAATGATCGCTACACGGCGCAATTGAGTCATGGAAAGCTCCCTTGTGGTGGTGGGTGGAATCATCAAGCCTAGCCTAGGCTCAATCGAACGACTGCCACCCCAGGGTGGTCAACCTTTGAACCCCAGCCTTCGGAGAGCGTTCCATGTCTGACCGTTATATCGACTTCGCCAACTCAAGCCTCGGCCATCGCCTGGTCGCCGCCATTGGCCTGCCGTCACCGGTACGCCTGGAACGCTGGCAAGCCGGGCGCCTGCGCCCGGTCGAAGGCGCCCTGCTGCTGGGCGGTGGCGCATTGGCAACCCAGGTGCTGGCGTTTGCCAACCGACTCACCGACGCCGTCTACAGCTACGGCGCCGAAGCCTCGACAGCGCCCGCGTGGATTCCAGGACACGGCCCCAAGCTCAAGGCGGTGGTGTTCGACGCCAGTGCTTTGCAACACACCGAGCAGCTCAAGCAACTGCGCGAATTCTTCCAACCGCTGCTGAAAAATCTCGACCACAGTGCACACCTGGTAATCCTTGGCCGAGCGCCGGAAAGTCTCAGCGACCCCTTCGCCGCTAGCGCCCAGCACGCCCTGGAAGGCTTCAGCCGCTCCCTGGCCAAGGAGCTGCGCAGCGGTGGCGTGCTGCAGTTGCTGTACGTGGGCGACGGCGCCGAAGACCAGTTGGAAGGCGCGCTGCGGTTTTTCCTCTCGCCCAAAAGCGCTTATATCTCCGGCCAGGTGATTCGCCTGGCGGCCTGCGATACGCCGGTGCAAGATTGGACGCGCCCGCTGGCCGGGCGCAAGGCATTGGTTACCGGCGCCGCTCGAGGCATCGGTGCCTCCATCGCCGAAACCCTGGCCCGCGACGGCGCCGAGGTCATTGTGCTCGATGTGCCCCAGGCCAAGGCCGACCTTGAAGCCCTGGCCGCACGCCTGAATGCGCGCACGGTGGTGCTGGATATCTGCGCTGAAGATGCCGCACGCCAACTGATCGAGCACCTGCCAGACGGGCTCGACATCCTGGTGCACAACGCCGGCATCACCCGCGACAAAACCCTGGCCAACATGACCCCGGAATACTGGGACGCAGTGCTGGCGGTCAACCTCAAGGCTGCGCAAGTGCTGACCAAGGCCCTGCTCGACAACGACACCCTGCAAAACAACGCTCGGGTGGTGTTGCTGGCCTCCATCAGTGGCATCGCCGGCAATCGTGGGCAAACCAACTATGCCGCAAGCAAGGCCGGATTGATCGGCCTGGCTCAAGCCTGGGCGCCGCTGTTGAAGGAACGTGGGATCAGCATCAACGCCGTTGCGCCTGGGTTTATCGAAACCCAGATGACCGCGCATATCCCCTTCGCCCTGCGTGAGGCCGGGCGCCGCATGAGTTCCCTGGGTCAAGGTGGCTTGCCCCAGGATGTGGCCGAAGCCGTCGCCTGGCTGAGCCAGCCGGGCTCCGGTGCGGTCAGCGGCCAGACGCTGCGAGTGTGTGGGCAAAGTCTTCTGGGAGCGTAAGCATGCAATGGCAAACGTTGGACAGCACCCCGTCTCTACTGCCGCTGTATTGGCACGCGGCGCTCAAGCGCAAGATCACCGGCAGCACATTGCCCGAACGTGGGTTGCGCTGCCGGATGAGTGTCAATCCCGGCGCGGTTGCGGCTTATCGCAAGGTATGCGGCTTTGCTGACAGCCCGATGCTGCCCGCGACTTATCCGCATATCCTCGCGTTCGGCCTGCAACTGCAATTGCTGACGGACAAGACTTTTCCATTTCCGCTGCTGGGGTTGATCCACCTGCGCAATCGCATCCGTATTCATCGGCCTTTAGGTGGAGTCGGTGACGTGAGTGTCGGTGTCTACGCACGCAATCTCAGCCCCCATCCCAAGGGGGCCACCTTTGACATCGTCACCGTTATAGAGGATGCCCTTGGGCTCTTGTGGGAAGCCGAAAGCCAAATGTTATGCCGGGGCGTGAAGCTGGAAGGCGAAGCCCTGGAGAGCGGATTGCAAACCCCAGGCACGCTCACCGAATTGACGCGCTGGAAAGCGCCCACTGACATAGGCCGCCGCTACGCACGCGTGTCTGGCGACTACAACCCCATCCACCTTAGTGCGCCTACCGCCAAGCTGTTCGGTTTTCCCCAGGCCATCGCCCACGGGTTGTGGAACAAGGCCCGCACCCTCGCGGCGCTGGCAGAACACTTGCCGGCCGCCAATATTGAAATTGACGTCGAGTTCATGAAGCCGGTGCGCCTGCCCAGTGAAGTGATATTAATAAGTAGCGCGGCCGGTTCCAGCGGAGGGTTGGAACTCAAAGGCGCTGGGGATATTCAACACATGCGGGGCAAGTGGCAGCCGATTTCCTGAAAACCCCCTGATTAATTGTATATATACACCCTAAGTTATAGCGGACCTTGAGAGGTCCGCCGTTTTTTACAAGCCTTTGATTTTAATCATCTAAACAATCCGAAACACCCTCCCATTACACCTTTGGTATTAGTTCCTAAGCCGACTAAGCCCGGGTGTATATAAATCGTTAATACCAAGTTGAGCATTGCGTGAAAGAGTGCCCTGGCCTGAGATAGCCACACGGACAAACCTATCGTTATCCAAAGAAATAACGAGGGTTTGAAACAACCAAGGTTGTACCAGGTGCAAGGAACTCAATCATGAAAACTCAAGTCGTGTTTTGGAAAGCAAGTACCGCGCTGGCCCTCGTTCTGGCAATGAGCCTGGGCGGCTGCAGCAGCGGTGGTGGCGGGCATAAATCCAGCGTGGCGGCGTCATCGCCGGATGCGGGTGCAGGCGCCGGAGGCGGCACAGGAGGAGGTACTGGTGGCGGTGATGGCGGTACAGGCGGAGGGACCGGTGGTGGCACAGGCGGCGGTGACGGCGGCACTGGCGGTGGAACCGGTGGTGGCACGGGCGGCGGTGACGGCGGAACTGGCGGTGGGACCGGTGGTGGCACGGGCGGTGGTGACGGCGGCACCGGCGGTGGTACTGGTGGCGGCACGGGCGGTGGTACTGGTGGCGGCACCGGCGGCGGCACTGGCGGTGGTACTGGTGGCGGCACCGGCGGCGGCACTGGCGGTGGTACTGGTGGCGGCACTGGCGGCGGCACTGGTTCGACAACCACCCCATTGGTCACCGGCCAGATCGCCGGCACCCTTGGCACCACAGTCGGCAATGTCGGTACAGCGGTCGGTAACCTGGGTTCGACGTTGAATGGCGTACCCATCGTCGGCGCAACCGCTGGCGGCCTGGTCACCTCGGCAGGCACCGCTGTTAACAGCATCGGCACTGGCGTAACCGCCGGCTTGGGCTCACTGGGCACCAACACCAACTCCCTGGGCACCACGGTAGCAGGCGTAGGTAATGGGGTGGCCGATTTGGGCGGCGGCCTCTCGACCACCGGCCAATCACTGTCAACCACCCTCGGGGGAGTACCCGTCGTCGGCGGTGTGACAGGCGGAGTAGGCACTGCGGTAGGTGGCGTTGTGGATAAAGTCGGCACCACCGTCACCATGCTCGGCGATACCCTCAGCACGGCCAGCACCACGGGCCCACTGGGTTCATTGACCAATACCTTAGGCAGCAAAGTAGTGGTGCCTGTAGTGTCGCTGGTGGAAAACACCACCGGCAACCTGGGCAACGCAACCGGCCTGGGCGCTCCACTCAATGGCGTACTGGATAAAGTCGGTTCGGCTGTCACTGGCCTGGGTACTCAAGTCGCCAGCACTGGCGGCACGGGCAACCCGGTCACCGGTATTGTCGGCACCGTGCTCACTGGCGTCGGTGGCACACTGGATAAATCGGGCGGTTATGTGGCCCCAACCGGTGGCACCTCGGCTCCCGGCATTCCAGAGCTGGTGGGTGGCCTGGTGGCTAACGTGGGTACCGGCCTGAACGTGGGCAACACCAACGGCACTGTCAGTGCAGCGGGTGTGACCGGTGGTGCAGTCGGCGGCACCGTTGCGTCGCTGGGCACTGTGCTGGGTGGCACAGGTGTAGCAAACACCGCAGCTACCGCACCGGTCGCCACCGTGGCGGCCAATGTCGGCGCAGCGCTCAATCCTGTGACCAGCGGCGTCACCAACCTGACGCAAACCATCGGCACGACTACCGGTGTGGGTGCTCCGGTGAATGGTTTGGTCACTCAAGTCGGCGGCGCAGTCAGCAGCTTGGGTACCAACCTGACGGCGGCCAACGCCAACCCGATCACCAACGCGGTAGGCACCACCGTCACAGCGGTCGGCGGCACCGTCGCCTCGGTGGGTGGCCTGGTGACGGGCGGCACCACTGGCGGCACCAGCGGTGGTTTGCTCGGTGGCCTGAATATCGGCACCACCGCCACAGCAACCGGCACGGCCACAACCACAGGCGGCACTACGGCCACTGGCGGTCTGGGCGGTTTGTTGAACGGCCTGACCGGCAAATAGAAATGCACCTGGCCGATTAGACGGCCTCCCCTACAGCGCCTACGCTTGGTTGAGACGAGAGACCTTTAATAAGTCTCTCGTCTTTTTTATGGGCGGCGACACGCTTTATCAATCGCCGCCCTCCCGAACCGAGTCCCAGAACCCGGCGGGCCCGAAGCGCTGCTGCAGTTGACCATGGAGTGTCCTATGCGCGTGTTGACGCCGTTGTTATTGCTCACCCTCAGTGCCTACGTCCAGGCCGAGACCCTTCCCAGCTTTCTTAACAGCAACGACACTGTCCGCACCCTGCCGGTGCCCAACCTGCCCGCCGACGCCTACCGACCACCCTCGTCGAAAACCCAGGTACCTGAAGCGCCACCGACTGCCGGCCAGCCGCTGTTGATGGACACCAAGGTCACTATTCGAAAGTTGCAGATCGAAGGCGGAACGGTCTACCCGCTCGCCGAGACGGCACAGGTGTATGCGCCGTTGATTGGGCGAGAAACCAACCTCGCCCAACTGATTGAAGCGACCCGTGGGATCACCCGCCGTTACCAGGAGGATGGCTACCTGCTGTCCTACGCGTTCCTGCCGCAACAGAATTTCGAAAACGGCCTGGTCCGCGTGGTACTGGTGGAGGGCTACATCAAGGACTATCAACAAACCGGCGACATCGGTTCGGTGTCGGCCTACGTCGATAAACTCGCGCAGAAGCTCCTGGCTGAGCGCCCGCTGACCCGCAAGACTTTCGAGCGCTACACCACGCTGATGAGCCGCATCCCCGGCCTCAGCGTACAGGCGCAAGTGCCGCCACCGGGCACCACTGATGGCGCCACGCACATGCAGATCCAGGCCAGCCGCAAACCTTTCACCACCAGCATGAGCCTGGTGCAAAAAAGCCGTGGCGGCACGCAAGCGTTGCTGAGCGCCACCAGCAATTCCCAGACGTCCATGGGCGAGCAGCTCAGCGTCAGCGGCCTGTTCCCACCCGGCGAGGACAAAGAACACTACTACCGTGTGGACTACAACCAGTTCATCAACGCCGAGGGCACCCAACTGGCGCTCGCCGCCGAACGCTATCGCGCCGACCCCAACAGCAGCGTGCAACTGGATGGCGGTTTCGAACTCAAGCCGCACCAGTCCATCGACCGCTACTCCATTGGCCTGAGCCATCCGTTCATCGCCTCCCCCACCGAGTCGCTCACCCTGGGCACGCGCCTGTACGCGGTCGACCAGACCACGCGCTATAAACTGGTGGGCTACCCGCTGCGTTTCGACATCGAATCCAACCTGCGCGCCCTGGCCTTCGAAGGCGATTGGCGCAAAGCCGACGCGCAACGCCTGCGCATCATCAGTGGTGGTCTGTACCAGGGCATCGACGGTCTGGGCGCCAAGGCCCGCAGTGACCTGGGCGTGGCCAAACCCGACCTCGACTTCTTCCGCCTGCGCCTTTCCGGCGTGCAAAGCGACAAGTTCTTCGACAACTGGCAAGGCGTGTTGTCGGGTGCGCTGTACTGGAGCGACAACACCCTGCCCGACAGCGAGCGCGCGACCTTCGGCGGGCAGAATTTCGGCCGTGGCTACCCGGACGACCAAGGCTCGGGCGACAAGGGCTGGGGGGTGGCGTACGAGGTCAACTACAGCTTCAACCGCACCGGCAACTGGGTGAAGATCCTGCAACCCTACGTCGTAGTCGACCGCGCCAAATCCTGGTTCAACGACCTGCCGGTCAAGGCCAACGACATGTCCTCGGCGGCGGTGGGTTTACGTTTTGGCGACAAGAAGTACTACAACATCGCGCTGGAGGCGGCCAAGCCAATGTCGGATATCGCCCTGGACAGCTTTAATCGCAGGCCGCGATATACGCTGAGTTTCAGTTATCAACTGTGATGAGGGCACCTGTAATCAACGTGGGAGCGGGCTTGCTCGCGAAGGCAGTGTGTCAGTCAATGAATCTTTAACTGAACCACCGCTATCGCAGACAAGCCAGCTCCCACAAGGGTCTGTGTTGCTCACAGAATCAGTGCCCGACACAGATCCCAGCGACCTGACAGCCGAGCCCCCTCTACCTGAGCCCCCGCAATCAAACGGTGGGAGCTGGCTTGCCTGCGATGAGGGCCGGACAGTCGGCGACTAAGTGCCTGGCACCCCACGAGCCAAATGTGGGAGCGGGCTTGCTCGCGAAGGCAGTGTGTCAGTCAATGAATATTTAACTGAGCCACCGCTATCGCAGGCAAGCCAGCTCCCACAAGGGTCTGTGTTGCTCACAGAATCAGTGCCCGACAGATCCCTGCGGCTTGACAGCCGAAACCTCTCTACCTGAGCCCCCGCGATCAAACGGTGGGAGCTGGCTTGCCTGCGATGAGGGCCGGACAGTCGGCGACTAAGTGCCTGGCACCCCACGAGCCAAATGTGGGAGCGGGCTTGCTCGCGAAGGCGGTGTGTCAGTCAATGAATATTTAACTGAGCCACCGCTATCGCAGGCAAGCCAGCTCCCACATTTAATAAGCGGTGCCGGTCCGTTACCGACCAGGTGTAGAGAGGGGAAACAGGCTATTGAGGGTATCGAGCAAGCGAGCCAGGTAGATCGGCTTGCGAAACAGATCCAGCACCTGCAAGCGCAGCATATCGCTGACATCATCCATTTCTGCATGACCCGACATCACGATCACAGGCAAATGCGAGCGTGAGGTGTGTTCGCGCAGGCGCTTGATCAAGGAGATACCGCTTTCCTCGGGCATGCGCAGATCGGTGATGACCAGGGCGATATCGGGGTGAAGTGTCAATTCTTGCAAGGCGAAGGTGACGGAAGTCGCGGTAAAACAGACGAATCCCTCGTTTTCGAGGGATTCGGCCAACTCGATCAGCGCATCCTCCTCGTCATCCACCAATAGGATTTGTTGGCGGGATGACGAACGGTGGGTCATGGGCGGTACCTTATAAAGAGAATCGCCAAAACAATTACAGACAACGCTGCATGTTAAGTCGCCGCCGGCAAGGCGTCTGACACTTTCTGGAAGACACCTTTGATTTTATCGCCAAGTCCAGTGCCAAAGCCAATGATAACCAACGCAACTATCGCCACAATAATCACATATTCAATGGCCGACGCCCCGTCTCTACGGCGCAGGAATAACTGAGCGTGAATGTAAAATTTCAAGAACAGGTCAAGGATCATATGAGATCTCCTTCATGCGCCATAAAGCGCCGATACAGCTGGCCCGCACAATGATTGCCGTGTGCCACTAGAGCATTGTCAACAAATTTAACACTCACAACTGTAAGAACGAATTAATCATAAAGTATTAGTCGCCGCGCCAGCCCCACAAATCCGTTATTTACAGCCCCTGCTTTAACCGCGCAGATAAATTTTCATTCAGTAATGGCAATTTGTCCTAGCTGGGCTACCTTCAAATAGCCAAATCGTTAGTTGTTCATCACAGCCCAGTTGCGAATTTAACTCGTTTGGATTAACGGGAATAAAAGCAGTGCAACAGGATAGGGAGCGCCGTCATGAACAGTCGTATCAGCATGGTCCTGGCTGGCTTGCTGCTTATCGGAGCCCTGGTTGCAGGGTATTGGGGCCTGGTGCTGAGCCGTCCGCCGGCACCCGCCGTAGCGCCCTCGCCAACACCTGTCATTTCCGTTGAAAAAACCGTTGCTGTCGTGGAAGACCAGACCCGCCAGCCGGTCGTGGTGCTGGTGCACGCGGTTGCGCCTTTTGTGCCCCTCACCGCTGCCGATGTCGCCGTGGAAAAACTGCGCACCGTGCCGGCTGGCAGCCTGACCAGCGTTGACCAGGCCATCGGCCGCACGCCCTTGCGGGCCCTGGGTGCCGGCACCTGGCTCAATGATGAGAGCTTCACCGCCGGTGGCCCCCTGGCCCGCATGATTCGTACAAACGAACGCGCACTGGCCGTCGCCGTCGATGAGGTCATCGGTGCCGGTGGCCAGTTGAGCCCCGGCGATTACGTCGATGTCTTGCTGTTCTTGCGCCAGGACAATGCCAATGCCGAGCAGTCGGCGCAGGTGGTCATCCCAGCGATTCGCCTGCTCAGCGTCGGCGACCAGTTGGGCTTGGCCAACGACGGCACCCCGGCCGTGCCGCCACCCGCCACCGCCGAAGAACGCGCCCAGGCTGCCCAACGCCGCACTGCCGCGCGCAGTGTGGTGCTGGCGGTGCCCGAACCCTTGCTGAGCCGACTGATGCTCGCCTCCCAAGCCGGCACGCTGCGCCTGGCCGTGCGCAGTGCCGACGAACAATTGCTCAGCCGCTACTGGGCCGGCGAAAGCGACACCCCGGACAAGGTGCAAAGCGCCAACCGCGACCTCTACCAATTCACCCAATTGGCCCTCAGCGGCCCGCCAAAAAAAATCACCCCCGCGGGGGCCGACACCGGCCAGCGTCGGGGCGTCGAAGTGATTCGCGGCGCGGCGGCGGCACAACCTACCCCCTGATTGAACAAGGATGCCTTGAATGAGCCAACGCTACGCTCAATTGGCCTTGGCCTTGATGCTGCCGTGCCTGCCCCTGGGCATGGCGATGGGCGCATCGGGCAACTGCAACACCCTGGGCCAACTGCCCGCTGTGATCGAGGTGGGCGAAGGCTTGCAAACCGAGCTGCAATCGCCGGTAGCGATTACGCGCCTGGCTATCGGCGATCCGAAAATCGCCGACGTGCGGGTCAACGGCGACCGCCACTTTCTGCTCACCGGTGTCGGCAGCGGTGCCACCAGCCTGATGGTGTGGACCGGCTGCTCGACCACGCCGCGTCAGAGCATGGTGTTCGTTAAAGGCAAGGCCACCTCGGCGCTGACCAGCCAATCGCTATCGCCCTCCGAAGACCCGACGCTGCCCAGCCAGGTGCAGACCGATATTCGCTTCGTCGAGGTCAGCCGCACCAAGCTCAAGGAAGCCAGCACCAAGATCCTGGGCATGGGCAACAATTTCTTCCTCGGCAGCCCAAGCTTGCTGTCCCCTTCAGAGGGCATCTTCAAATTGCCGGTGAGCGCTGAGAGCTTCAACATCGGTTTTGGCGGTGGCCGGGTCAAGGCGCTGATCAACGCCCTGGAAAGCAGTGGCTTCGCCTACACCCTCGCACGCCCGAGCCTGGTGGCCATGAGCGGCCAGAGCGCAACCTTCCTGGCCGGCGGCGAAGTGCCGATTCCGGTGCCCAGTGCCGGCAGCGATACCATCACCATTGAGTACAAGGAGTTCGGCATTCGCCTGACCCTCACGCCCACGGTCATCGACCACAACCGCATCGCCTTGAAGGTCGCCCCGGAAGTCAGCGAGCTGGACTACAACAACGCGATCCGGATTGAGGGCATCCAGGTGCCTGCCCTGACCGTCAGGCGCACCGACACCAGTGTGTCACTGGCCGATGGCGAAAGCTTTGTGATCAGCGGCCTGATCAGCAGCACCAACCGCTCCACCATCGCCAAGCTCCCGGGCCTGGGCGATATCCCGATCCTTGGTGCGTTTTTCCGCGACTCCAATATCAACAGCGAAGAAAAAGAACTGCTGATGATTGTCACGCCGCATCTGGTCCAGCCACTGGCTGCCAATGCGCAGTTGCCGTCGCTGCCCGGCGAAAAACTGCGCACCTATGACCCGAATTGGTTCCGGCTGTTCTTCCTGGAAAACGGCAACTTCGACCGTCGCAGTGGACTTTCCCAATGAGCGATAGCCTGAGCCAGACCTTCCTGGCAATCACCCGCAACAGCACCGACCTGGAATGGCTCCAGGGCGCACTGGCGCCCCTTGGCCAAGTGATCAGCGTGGGCGGCGGCAGCCTGGATGAATTGTTGGCACTGGTGGACGTGACCTTCGCCAACCTGGTGTTCGTGGGCCTGGACCGTGAACACCTGGTGGCCCAGAGCGCCTTGATCGAAGGCGCCCTGGAAGCCAAGCCGATGTTGGCGGTGGTGGCCTTGGGCGACGGCATGGACAACCAGTTGGTGCTCAACGCCATGCGTGCCGGTGCGCGGGATTTTGTCGCCTATGGCTCGCGCTCCAGCGAAGTGGCCGGGCTGGTGCGGCGCCTGAGCAAGCGCTTGCCGCCCACCGCGCCGAACGCCCACCTCGGCGGCCTCACCGTGCTCTACGGTGCCCAGGGCAACACCGATGGCGCCTTGCTGGCAAGCCACTTGGCGATGGTGGTGCAAAAAAGCGGCCAGCAGACGCTGATGCTCGACCTCGGCCTGCCCAGGGGCGACAGCCTGGCGCTGCTGGGCCTGGACAGCACCTTCAATTTCGGCGACGCCTTGCGCCACCTGCGCCGCCTGGACGCCACGCTCATCAACAGCGCCTTCACCAGCACCGACGACGGCCTGCGGATCCTTGCCTACGCCGCCAGCGATGAACCCTTGGAAATGACCAGCGCCGCCGAGCTGTACATGTTGCTCAGCGCCTTGCGCCAGCACTTCCAGCACATCGTGGTCAACCTCACCGGGCAAGCGGACAGCGAAGCCCTGCGTACCTTTGTCAGCCACTGCGACAAGTTGCTGTGGTGCACCGACCAGGGCGTGCTCGACTGTCGGCGTAACCTGGCGGTGCTGAACCTGTGGCGCGAAAAAGGCATGAAGCTCGACCATGCCAAGCTGCTCGTCGATCGCTACATCAAAGGCTGTGCCCCCGACACCGAAGCCCTGGAAAAAAGCTTCGGCCTGGAGTGCATCGCCGTGCTGCCCCTGAGCCCAGAAGTGCGCCTGAACGCCAAAAACCAGGGGCAAAGCCTGTTCACCCTGGCCCCCCGCGAAGCGTTGACCCAAGCCCTGCGTCACCTGGGCGAGCGCCTGGCCAAACGTACCGAAGGCTTGGATAAACCCTCGACACGCTGGTTCGAACGCCTGCTGGGGGCGAGTCGATGAACGGCGAAAAACTCTTCGGCGCCCCGGCCCGTGGAAGCGCCGCGCACAACGACCATGATGGCCTGAAACTGGTGCTGCATCGCTACATCATCGATGCCATCGAAGAGTCGGGCCAGAATCTGCTGGAAGGCTCGCGCCAATCCCTGGCGCAATTTGTCATCGACAAAGTAGCCGAATACATCACGCGCATGCACCTGGCGATCTCGCGCTATGAAATGGAGCGCCTGGCCGAGGAAATCGTCGACGAGCTGACTGGCTTCGGCCCGCTGGAAGTGCTGCTGCGCGATGTGTCGATCACCGAGATTCTGGTCAACGGCCCGCACCGGGTGTTTATCGAGCGTGACGGAGTACTCCATCAGAGCGATCTGCGTTTTATCGACGCGCACCATGTAGAACGCGTCATGCAGCGCATTCTCGCGCCCCTTGGAAGGCGCCTGGATGAGTCGTCACCGATGGTCGATGCGCGCTTGCCAGATGGCAGCCGGGTCAATGCGATCATCCCGCCGATTGCCCTGGACGGCCCCTGCCTGTCGATCCGCAAGTTTCGCAAGGACATGCTCAAGAGCAGCGACCTGGTGGCGATGCAGACCATCGACCACCCTATTTTCGAGTTCTTCCAGGAAGCGGTGGGCAAGCGCTGCAATATCCTCATCAGTGGCGGCACAGGCACCGGCAAGACCACGCTACTCAATATCCTCAGCCAATTGATCAACCCCCACGAACGCCTGGTCACCATCGAAGACGTGGCCGAGCTGCAACTGGGCCACCCCCACGTGGTGCGCCTGGAAACCCGCCCGCCCAATGCCGAGGGGCATGGCGAGGTCAAGGCCAGCGACCTGATTCGCAACGCCCTGCGGATGCGCCCGGACCGCATCATCCTTGGCGAGATCCGTGGCGTCGAAGTGCTCGACGTAATGACGGCCATGAACACCGGTCATGACGGTTCCATGAGCACGGTGCACGCCAACAATGCCCAGGACGCGCTATTGCGCCTGGAAACCCTGGTGGGTCTGACCGGCCGTGTGGTGGCGGAGAAAACCCTGCGGCAGATGATCTGCGCCGCACTGGATGTGGTGATCCAACTGACGCGCCTGCCCGATGGGCGCCGTTGCGTCAGCGAGGTGGTAGAAGTGGTGGGCGTACGCGACGACGTGTATGTCACCAACACCCTGTTCCGCCTCGACCGCCGTACCGGTTTTGGCTTCCTGCGCGAAGCGCTCAACCCGGCCGGCGACAAGCTGCGGCGTGAATCGGCATTGCCGTTGTAGAGAGGGCTTATGACCGGACTTGTCTTGCTGCTCATTTGCATCCTGCTGATCAGCCTGTCCGTCTGGCTGTTCCAGCGAGGGCTGCGCCAGGCCGGTACCGATCGGGTGCTGGAGCGGCTCAGCGACGGCCAGCCGGTGCCCCAGGAGCCGAACGGCAGCTGGGTCGCGCTGGAGCGCATGTTCCAGCGCGCCGGCCTGGGCAAGCCCACCGACCGCCTGGGGTTGTGGCTGAGTGGCTGGACCGCGGGCATGTTGCTGGGCTATCTGCTGGCCGGCGGGCTAGGCCTGTTGGCCATGCTGATCCTGCCGCCGCTGCTGTTGCGGGTGTATATCGCCTGGCGCTACCAACGGCGAGTGCAGCGCATGGTCGAACAATTACCGCAGCTGCTGGACCACAGCGTGCGCAGCCTCAAGTCTGGGCGCACCCTGGCAGACGCCGTTCTGGGCGCAATCGACAGCACCGAAGCGCCGCTCAAACAGGCGATGAGCCGCATCCAGCGTAACGTGCAAATGGGCGTGAGCCTGCCGGAGTCGGTCAGCGACTTTGCCGAGTTTTACGAACGCGATGAGTTCCGCCTGTTTGCCCTGGGCCTGAAGGTCAACCACCGCTACGGCGGCAACGCCAGCGAGCTGCTGGAAAACCTGATCAAGATGATCCGCGAGCGCGAACAGGGTGCGCGCCAACTCAAGGCCATGACCGGCGAAACGCGCATGACCGCCTATGTGCTGGCGGGCTTGCCCATCGCCATGGTCGGCTACTTTTTGATGGTCAACCCAGGCTACCTGATGAGCATGTGGAACGACGGTACAGGGCGCTACCTGCTGCTGGCCGCGGTGGCGCTCGACATCACGGGCACCTTCGTCATGTGGCGCATGTTGCGGAGTATTTGAGATGGCCATCCTGATCTGCATCCTGCTGTCGCTCGCCGCCGTCGCCTTGATCGTCGGCAACCTGCTGGAGCAGAAGCGCCGTCAACGCTTGGTCAGCCAACGCCTGCAAGGCCAACTGACCCGCGAGGACAAACTCGGCAGCCTGATGCGCCAGTTGGGCGCCAGCGCCGTGGCCCAGCGCTCGGTCAGCCTGGACAACGAAACCCAGACCCTGCTCAACCGCGTCGGCTGGCGCAAAGCCAACCAGCGTTCCATGTTTGCGGCTTTCCAGATCGGTGTGCCCATCGTGCTACTGGGCTTGACCCTGCTCGGCCAGCAACTGCTGTTCCCCCATGCTGGCTCGCCCTGGATTGCCCCGGCAATTGCCCTGGGCATCGGTTACCTGCTGCCCAAACGCATCCTGGCCCTCAGCGCGAAATACCGCCAGGAGCGCATCGCTCGGGAAATTTCCACCTTCATTCCGTTGCTGCGCATCCTGTTCGAATCCGGCATGGCAGTTGAGCAATCGCTGCGGGTGTTGAGCACCGAAGCCCAGCGCTTGCTGCCAGACCTGACCCATGAACTGCGGCTGGTCCTGGCAAGGGTCGACTCGGGTCTGGAGCTGTCCGAAGAGTTGGGCAAGACCGCACGCCTGCTGGCCGTGGATGAGTTCACCGACACCTGCATCATCCTTCAGCAGTTGATCCACCAAGGCGGCGGTGCGATGAAATCCCTGCTGGCCCTCAAGCAGTTGCTCGACGACCGCCGCCTGACCCGCCTGCAGGAATACATTTCGAAGATGTCCGCGAAGATGTCCGTGGTGATGATGGTGTTCCTGTTTCCCGCCTTGCTGATCGTGCTGGGGGGGCCGGCCATGATCGCCATCTCCCGAGCCTTGAATAATTTTTGAGGAGCCTGCCATGAAACCACTGATCGTCGCCTTGAGCCTGCTGATGCTGGGCGGTTGTGCCAGCAATGGCCAGGTTCCGTGGGCCGGGTTGCTGGCGCCGGGCAGTTGCCCCAAGCCCAGCGCCGACCAGGAGCTGTCGCTGAACCTGGCCGATGACATGGCCAACGAAGGCAAGCTGCACGCCAGCCTCGCCAACCTGCAGAACCTGCCCAGCACCCTGCCCCAGGTTCGTCAACGCCAGGCCCGTGCCTATCGCTTGCTGGGCCGTGCTGACGCCGAGCCGTTGTACCGCAGCCTGCTGGGCACCTGTCTGGCCGCCGACGGTGAGCACGGCCTGGGGCAACTGGCATCGGCCAAGGGCGACAACGGCCAGGCCATGGCTCACCTGCAACGTGCGGCACGGCTGGCGCCCACCGACGAAAAAATCCGCAATGACCTGGGCGTGGTGTACCTCGATCAACGGCGCCTGGACGACGCACGCTTTGAATTCATGACCGCCATCGAGCTCAAGCAAAGCGATCAACTGGCGGCAGTGAACCTGGTGACCTTGCTGATCTATCAGGACAATTGGGAGCAGGCCGCGAAAGTGGTCGGCCAACTCGGGTTGAGCCCTGATCAGGTGACCCGGGCCCAGGCACGGGCGCAACACCTCAAGGAAGCTGGCACGGCACCGCAGCGTCCAGTCAAAGATCAGGTAGCGGCGGTCAGCGACACGCTGCCGGCCTCTGTGAAATAGGGAGTCGATGATGAAATTCCACCACCTTGCCGGCCTTGCCTGCCTGGCGCTGCCCCTCCTTGCTTCGGCCATCGAAGCGGGGCCATCTTCACCCCGGCAGGCAGAAACGGAAAACTGGATGGCGCTGCAACTGAGCGGGCGTGCAGCCTCGGCCAACCCGCAAAAAACCACGCCGGCAGAACGCGAACAGGCGCTCAAGCGCTGGCTGGACAGCAACAAGCATCCAATCCCGGAGTTTTTTGATCAGAAAGTAGGCGGGACTGCGCAGGGCAGCAAATAAAATCCCCCCTGTAGGAGCGAGCAAGCTCGCTCCTACAGGGGGCGGTGCTAGTGCGCCGTTACTCGCTGGCGCATCGCCGAGTTGTTCGGTGACAACGCCAGCGCCAACTGCGTGCGGTTGTGCATATGGGTCAGGCGTAATACCTGGGACACATACAGCTTGACCGTGTTCTCGGTAATCCCCAGCTCACAGGCAATCTGGTAGTTGGTCTGGCCCTTGCCCACCAGGCGGGCCACATCCAACTGGCGCGGTGACAGTTGATTGAAGATCGCCGGGATCTCCAACGGCCCGGCTTCATCGGCCGAAGGGTCCCCGTCATGGTCCTGGGGCGTCGGGTTTCGGCGCACCTTGTCCAAGTCCATATACAAGTCGTTGATGGATTCGGACAGGTACTGCAGCTTCTGGTTGAGCGTGCCCAGCTGCAGGTCTTTCTGCCGCTCCTCCAATGCCACTTCCTGGCGCTTGAGGCCCTCGAGCAATTCATCGAGGTTGATCGGCTTCTGGTAGTAATCAGCGATGCCCGCACGCAGGGCCTTGATCACATCCTGCTTGTCGGCGCGCCCGGTAAGCATGATCGCTTCGAACGCGCGATGTTTGCCGGCGATGCGTTGCAGCGCCTGCACCAGCTCGATGCCGTCCATGTCCGGCATATGCAGGTCACACAGCACTAAACCGATCTGAAGGTCTTCCTTGAAACGCTGGACAGCTTGCTCACTGGACTCGCACGGGACACAACGGTACCCGCTGCTTTCAAGAAATTCACAGAGCTCCTCTACGATTAAGGGTTGATCGTCGACTACGAGCACTTTTACTGCGGACGTAAGCTTGTTCACGCGCTACTCCATGCCTGGCAAGCCAAATG
Organism: Pseudomonas sp. BTN1; assembly: GCF_001907715.1. Taxonomy (NCBI): domain Bacteria; kingdom Pseudomonadati; phylum Pseudomonadota; class Gammaproteobacteria; order Pseudomonadales; family Pseudomonadaceae; genus Pseudomonas; species Pseudomonas sp. BTN1. Next base: position 40,465 of record NZ_MPBM01000020.1, read on the forward strand.
ATGACCTATCCTTTCTGACGAAAATTCCTACACAACTCCTGATTAAACGTAGACGTACTTTCCGACTATGTACATAGCATTAATCAACTCGCGCGACTGATGGATCCAAAACCAGCTGCCGGCAAAACCTGTCAAAACGAAGGGCGCAAAAGGCTGTTTTGTTGACGCTTGCCCTCCCCGTTCAACGCGGTTTGAGCTAAGCCCTTGATGCATAAGTGTCCAGGCCACCATGGCGATGCCCGCACCGATCAACGCCCCCAGCAGGTACTCGATATTGGAGGCCAGCCCCAGGGCGGCGAGCAACTTCACATCTCCCGCGCCAAAGCGGCCCAACGCATAACCCGGCAAAGTCAGCACCAACGCCAAGGCCAAGGCCAGCCCCCCCTCGCTGCGAGGCGCGCCCAGCCACGTCGACCCCGCCCACAGCAGGTAGATCAACGCCAGCAGCCCAACGCCCAGGGTCAGCGTATTGGCAATCTGGCGCTGGCGAATATCCTGCACGGCACATACGCCCAACCACAGCACAATCACTAGCGTCTGGATCACGTAAAAAACATCCCTTTTGGCTGAATGATTCTATGCTGATATCAAGTACTCGCCTCAGGGTAGACGCAGTCATGAAATCGAGCCTCCCGAGAAAGCAAAAAGGTGCTGCGGCGATCGAGTTTGCCTTGGTCTTCGTGATTTTCTTTGCGGTGTTCTACGGCATGCTCAGCTACAGCTTGCCATTGCTGTTGATGCAGTCATTTCACCAGGCGGCGGCTGAAGGGGTACGCCGCAGTGTGTCCCTGGACCCAATCACTGCAGGTGCAGGCTATTCGGCCCTGGTTGTGCAACGCGCCAAGGATGCCGCCCAGGCCCAATTGAACTGGATCCCCGGCTCACTGAAATTCTTGCCCGGCTATATCACCGCCACCTACACCAATAATTTGCTGACGGTGAAGATCACCTACCCCTCGGCCAATATCAAAGCGGTCCTGCCGGCCCTGGTATTGCCCGGGGTGGGCACCGTACCCAACCTGCCCACCAACCTCACTGCTACCTCGAGCCTTCAGTTTTGACGACGGGGGATAAATTGTTCGCACGCCTGCGCGGACGCAGCAGCGCCCTGGCCTTGGACGCGCCAGCAACACCCGCGCCGGGCCTGCAAGTGCAATTGGACAACCTGGGTCGGGTGCTGAGCATCTCAGGCACCTTGAGGCCTTTGCTTGCCCAGCATCTTGCTAACGCGCCCAACCCGCCCTTGCAGACCTTGCTGTGTGCCGATAGCGCACTGAGTGTCGAGGGCACGCCGCAGGAGTGGCAACGACACGGCCTGGACCTCGACTTTCAGGGCGCTGCCGGCCAGGTCCTGCATACCCGCGGCTGGATCGAGCCGGAGGGTGACGGCTGGGCCCTGCACCTGCTGGACATCACTGACCTGCTGGCCGACCGAGTACGGGTGCAGCAACGCGAACAGAACCACCAACTCGCCGCCCTGATGAGCGAACAGCTGCGCGTGTGCAGCCCCAACCGCCTGCCCCAGGTGTTCAGCGAACACCTGCGCAGCGTGGCCCAGCGCTGGCACATCCCCTGCGTCGCCATGGCACTGCTCGACGAAGATGACCAGGGCTGGCGCATCTACAGCCACTACGCCGCCCACGACGCCCCGGCCTTATGGCAAACCGGGCAACACCTGGGCACCAGCCTGGACAGCATCAACGGCAACACGCCACTGAGCCTGGACATTGTCCAGGGGCGCAGCGACAACCCGCGCCTGCACGGTGTATTTGGCAATGCCGACGGCTTCCTGGTGCCGTACCGCGACAGCCATGGCGCCGCCGCGTGGCTGCTGTGTGGTTTTTATAACGGCCAGGCACACCACACCGGCGAGCGTGACTGGCTGAACCTGTGCGCAGCACTCGCCGCGCCGCTGCTGGGCCGCCTGCGCGAACAGCGTCACCACCAGCAACTGGAACGGGTTGAAGCCCTGCAAGGCCTGCTCGGCACTGGCTGGTGGGAACTGTTGCCCGCCACCCAGGAGATCCAGCTGGCGCCACAATTGCTGCGCAACCTGAGCCTGGACGAAGGCCCCACCCGCCAACCTCTCGGCACCTGGCTCGAACTTATCCACCCCGCCGACCGCCAGGCCCTCGACAGCCGCCTGAAAGACCTGCAAGCCCTGGGCAAGCCACTGCTGACCAGCGTGCGCCTGCAACGCACCGAGTCCGAGCAGTCGCCCCTGTGGTACCGCATACAAGGCCAAGTGCTGGGCGCCGGCAATGAACGGCGCTGGATCGGCTTCATGCTCGACATCAGCGACATCCAGAACCAGCAACTGCAAGCCGCCGCCGCCCATGCGCGCCTGGACAACCTGATCGCCAGCTCACCGGCCGTCATCTATGTGCAGCGCTACGTCAACGGCGCGCTGCACCCGGCGTTTTTCAGCGCCAGCCTGTTGCCGCTGCTGGGCTGGACCTTGGCCGATTGCAACCACGACACCCTGGCGGCGCTGATCCACCCCGACGACCGAGAACGCTACTTCGAACGCACCCGCCAACTGCTGCGCGAAGGCAACGTGCGCAGCCGCTACCGCCTGCGCGACAAACAAGGCAACTACCACTGGCTGCTCGACGAAGCCAAGCTTTTGCGCGACGACCTCGGCCTGCCGGTGGAAGCCGTAGGCCTGTGGCTGGACGTCACCGAAGCGACCCTGGCCGCCGAGCAGGTGCGCCAAAGTGAAGAACGCTACCGCATCCTGGTAGAAGACTCGCCAGCGATGATCTGTCGCTACCGCCCCGACCTGATCCTCACCTTCGGCAACACGCCGCTGGCCAATTACCTGGAATGTCGGCCCGAGCAATTGCCAGGCATCGACTTGGGCCAGTGGCTGTCGGATGAACAACGCGCCGCCTTTGTACAGCGCATCCAGCAACTGACCCCGGAATTCCCGGTGAGCACGGCGGAAATCAGCCTGCAACTGCCGGGGCGCGAACATGCCTGGTGGGTGTGGTCGGACCGTGGCGTCTTCGATGAACAAGGCGCCCTGATCGAGGTGCAGGCCGTGGGGCGCGACAACACCGAAGTACGCCGCTCCCAGCAGCAACTGACCCAAAGCGCGAAAATGGCCACCCTCGGCGAAATGGCCACCGGCCTGGCCCATGAGATCAACCAACCGCTGAACGTGATGCACATGGCCGTCGTCAACGTGCTCAAGCGCCTGGGCAATGGCGATGTGCAAATCGACTACCTCACGGAAAAACTCCAGCGCATCGACGCCCAGGTGCAACGTGCAGCACGGGTGGTCGACCATATGCGCGTGTTCGGCCGCCGCTCGGAAATCGAGCAGCAACCGTTCGACCCGGCGCAGGCGCTGGAGGGCACTCTGTCCCTGCTCAGCGAAGGCCTGCGCGGCAAAGGTGTGGACGTGCGCATCAGCCCTGCGGACTTCTCGGTGCAGGTCAAAGGCTATGTCGACCAGCTGGAGCAGGTGCTGATCAACCTGATGGTCAACGCCCGTGACGCATTGCTCAGCCAACGAGAAAAAGACCCTGCCCTGCGCCCCTGGATTGCCCTGCACAGCGAGCACGACAGCCAGCATGTGCGTATCTGGGTCGAAGACAACGCCGGCGGGATAGACCCGCGCTTGCTGGAGCGGATTTTCGAGCCCTTCTTTACCACCAAGCCAATCGGCGTCGGTACCGGACTGGGGCTCTCGGTGAGCTATGGGATTGTGGAAAATATGGGTGGGCGCTTGAGCGTTACCAACGGCGAGGCCGGCGCGAAATTCTGCGTCGAGTTACCCATCGCGCAGCACTCAATCAGCTAACCACGATGCGAAGCGAGCCGCTGTAAAAGCGGAACCCTAAGCGGCCGTTACCGCAGGTGGATATGTATTCGGTATAGGTATAACTGTGTCGACTGGCAGGCCGCTATCGCAGGCAAGCCAGCTCCCACATTTGGAACGCGGTGCGTCAGATAGACCAACAGGCTAAATCACCAGATAAGCCCGGCCCATATGGCAGGTGAGATTGGCGCCGACTTCGGCGTTGCCCAGGTTAATGCCCAAGGCGCTGAGCAAGCCATCCACAATCGGGTCTAGTATTGGCGACAATACGCTTTTGATCGCGGTGACCAGCGTATTGGTGATGGTGGAGAGTAAACCCGAGACCGCCGGCAGGATTCCACCCGGAGAGCTTCCGGCTGGGGGAACGTAATTCACTTGAATAGCCCCTAAGGTATTGACCAATCCTTTGACCACTTCTGTCGAGGGAGGAACAGATTTATAAGTGGGTGTCAGATTCATATCGTTGACTGGAGAAAACACTAGAGCTTGCTCCCCCCCGCCAACCTTTGCGTGAACAACCGATAAGGATAAGCTCCCACCTACACCAGCCTTACGTGGGCCACAGCCGAATATTCCCTTGCATGTCTGCACACCGATATCAACAAGTGCTACTGGTTTCACATCAGCTTCCACTGCTGAGGAAAATGCCTGTACCGGATCCACTTTCCCTACCGACACATCTGCAAGCGCAGTCTCAACCTGAACGGTCAGTGATTTCGCCGCATTGCTCGCACAATTGAAATCCGTGACATGACTCTTCGCGCTCGCCACCTCGATATTGATGTCCAGGCCGCTCAACAACTGAACATCCGTATGGTCACAAGGCTTTAAAATCAGGCACAAGAGTGGATCCAGCAGGCTCACCAAGTTTAAATGCAGCAAGTTATTCACGACACCTGTCACCGGCGTCGTTATAGCGGAGACCGCAGACGTCAATCCATTGATACCGTTCAGCACGGGCAGTTGAACAGACACCAAAGTCCGCACTTGCGCAGTGCGTACAAAAATCTGATCGGTCGGCGGGCTCTTTTTCAAACCTTCCTTGGCCAACAACGGATTGCCAATCGCCGACAGCTGCGGTGGCTCAATCACTTTAGTCTGGATCGAAACGTTACCGACCAACGGAATGTTCAGTTGCGCCGCCGCACTCACCGCATTCTTGCTACTGGACAACTGCGCTACCGCTTCCAGCAGTTGAAACAATTGCACGTTGCTGTTCAGCGCCGCTGTCGGCGTGCCGGTGGCGATGTCGACCAGGTCTCCCACCGTTAACAGCTTGCTGTTAGGTGCAATGGCTTGAATCGAAATCACGTCATTGATGACCGCCGTGGCCGCCGCGCCGTTTTTCTGCAAGACCTTCACAGCAGCGTCGATCAGTTGAGTCGCCGAGACCGCGGTACTGAGCAAGGCATCGTAGTCACCGGCCTTCACGTTCAGGTTGATCGCTAGTTGGTCGAGGTAACTGAGCAGGTTGACGTTGGTCTGCAGCAAGCCGTTCCAACCCGCCGCCGTGAGCGAAAGGTTGCCGCCGAGCAGGTTGCCGATCACCAGGTTGAGCAGCGGGGATTTGCCTGAATCGACGCTGGCCAGGCTGCTGCGGATCGACAACTGCGCCACGGGCGGCGGTGTCGCCGCGACGGCGGTGGCGCTCAAGTTGATCTGCGGGTTGATCGGCGCGCCGCTGAACAGGTTCCACAGGCCATTGGCGATGCTGGTCAGGACGGTGCGCGAGGCCACCACGCGGATTGCGTCGCTCTTGGTGGCATCGGCGCTGAACACACGGGTGTTGAGGGCGTTGGTCGCCAGGGTGCCGCATGTCACCGCCAGGGTGCTGCCATTACCGACCACAAAACCGTTGCGCGCCGCATTTTGCGTGGCATAGGCGTTCGCGGTGGTGTTGGTACCGCACTGGCCACCCAGACCAGCGGCTTCCAACGCCGAGGTGTCGGCGACGGATTGCAGCTTGCGCTTTTCCAGATACAAGCGCCCGCTGTCGACCGCCAGCAACGTGAACACCAGAGCCAAGGCCAAGGTGCCTGCCGCCATCAAGCCTATTGCACCACGCTGTCTGGAACCGAATCGGGGAGACATCGAAGCACTCCTGCGCTAACTCTCCGTTGCACTGGAGTGTAGACAAGGCTTCGACAGGTTGCTGGCAACTCGCCACATTGGCGACTGGCGGAGATGCCCTAGTACTGTAGGAGCGAGCTTGCTCGCTCCTACAGGGAGATCAGCGCGGCGGGTAGTTGGAGAGGATCTTGGTCACAGTGCTGCGGATGGCCTTGTTGCGATCCTCGGGGTTTGGCGTGCTGGCCATCATTTGTTCGTCGCTGCCGCGCCACACCAGTTTGCCGTCCTTGCCGTCGAGCAGGTCGATCTGGATGGTCGCCACTTTGTAGGTGATATTGCGCGTTTCGTTGTACATCGGCGCGCCCCAATAACCATTCCACGGGCCGCCCCAGGCACCGCCATAGTTGGTGGTGACTTGCTGCTGGCGGTCTTCGACAATCAAATAGGCCTGCACATTCAGGTCTGCCTTGGTACCCGCCGCCGCAGGACGCAAACCGCGCTGATCCAGCTGTTCGCCCACGGCCTGGCGGATGCGTTGCTCGGTGAGGTCGCTCTTGATTCGCGGGTCATCGGGACGGTACTGCAACGCCGGGTCTTTCCAGGCCCAATTGCGATAGGCGCCGAAGTCTCGGCTGGCGTCGAAATCATGGTTGACCTGGTTGCTCTGGCAACCGCCCAGCAACATGACAACAGCAAGTGCAGCGATGCGACGAAGCATGGTGCTCTCCAAAAAACAACGTGGGCCTGTAATGAGAATAGCTGCTAACTGGGTGGATAGGCGGCCATTGCCTTCTGCATCGCCTTGCGCAAGCTATCGGCGCGTTCGCTCAGGCTGCCCTGGCTGGTGGTTTCGGCGCTGGTGCTCCACACCGGCTGGCGGGTGCGCGCATCGAACAGGCTGATACGCGCCACGGCCACTGTCACTTCATAGGTACGCACCACAGGCACGCTGTTGTACATGCCATAACCATTGCCATAACGGTTGTAGCCACCGTAGCCATACCCGTAATCATCCTGGACCTGGCGCAGGCGTTTTTCCAGGCGTACATCAGCGCTCACCAGCAGGTCGGGCGCACGCTTGTCATGCAAGGGACGCAAGCCACGCTGGTCGAGAGCGCTGCTGACCGCCTCGGCAATCTGCGCCGAATCGGCCCAGGCCGTACCCGCCGGCAACTGGCCGTTGAGCCAGCCCCAACTGCGGTAGGCGCCATAGTCGCGTACCGGCGCGGGGTAAGCGCTGGCATCAAAGGTAGTGGCTGCCTGGGCGGGCGCCGGCGGCATCGGTGCCGAACTGGCGACGTAAGGGTTGGGGCTCGAACAAGCCCCAAGACCTAAAGACAACAGGATTAAACCGAGACGACGCATGTCGACCTCCCACGCTGGGCCGCTTAAACCGGGCGGCAGATCCAGTGCAAATATCGCCCAAGCCCGGCAAAGCTTGGGTGACGACGGTGAGCGAGCTCCATCTCCAACAAGTCCTGCAGGTTGGCGCGCGCCTGGAATTCCACCGGCATATAGTCGTGGAACACCCGCACGCCACTTTGGCTTTCGACCTGCCACAGCCCTTCGAGTTGCGTCGCCAACTCCCGTGGGTCCAGGGGTTGTTGCGGCGTCAGGCTCTGCTTTTCGCCGGCCATGTCGTTCTTGCGCATTTTGCGGAAGTGGCCTTTGAGCAGGTTGCGGTAGATCAACGCATCACGGTTGTAGAAGGCCAGGGACAACCAGCCCCCCGGCAGCGTCAGTTGGTGCAGCACCGGCAGGATGGCGTGGGGCTCGGCCAACCACTCCAGCACGGCATGACACAGCACCAGATCGTAAGGCTCGGTGAGTTGGCCGAGCAAGTCCTGCCACGGTGCATGAATAAAGGTCGCGGTCTGGCCGGCGTCAGCAAAGCGCTGACGCGCCCCTTCAAGCATCGGCGCAGCGGGTTCGGCCAGGGTTACCTCGTGGCCCTGCTCGGCCAGCCACAGCGACATATGCCCCAGGCCTGCACCGATATCCAGCACGCGCAATGGGCGTTGCGGCAAGGCTTCTACCAGGTCGGCCTGGAGCACCGCCAGGCGAATCGCGCCCTTGGCGCCGCCGTAGATCTTTTCGGCAAAGCGCGTGGCCAACTGGTCGAAATGACGATCACTCATGGGCAAACCGCCGTTCGCTATCGGCCAGCTTGGCGCGCACCACTTCGTTCATATCCAGGCCCAGTTCACTGCACAGCAGCAGCAGGTACAGGACGATATCACCGACCTCTTGGCCCGCATGGGCGAGTTTATCGGCGGGCAGTTGGCGGGATTGGTCTTCGGTGAGCCATTGGAAGATTTCCACCAGCTCGGCCATTTCCACGCTGGCAGCCATGGCCAGGTTTTTCGGGCTGTGAAACTGTTTCCAGTCATTGGTATCGCGAATGCGGTGCAGCCGTTCGGTGAGGTGTTCGAGGTTCATGCGGGGGCTCCTGAATGGGTATAGCTTACCCCATGACGGGACGCGGAGCGTCCCAGGCGGCGTTCCCACGCAGAGCGTGGGAACGATCAGCGATCAGTCGACAACGCTGAATTCGAGCCTGGCGGTTTGACCGGCTTCATCCAATACGCTGAGCTGATAGCGGCCCAGCCGTTCAAAACTGGCATTGATGCTGTCCTGATTGGCGCTGTCGCCCAACGGCGCACCATTGAGGAACCACCAACGCCGGCCACTGCCGCCCAGGGCGGAGATGTTCAGGCGCAAGGCTTGCTGACTGGCAGCGGGCAGACGCAATTGATCGCCCTCGCGTACGCCTACGATGGACAACGGCGATGACGCGGCCAGCGCCGGTGGCGGGCAGTCCGGGTCAGCCGCCGGGATGCGCGCTTCGCGGCGTTCAACCCTGGGTAACCAAGGCTCCAGCGGTGCCGGCCATAGGGCAATGCTTTTGGAGGTTGCGCCAGGACAATGGGCATCGACCCGCAAGCCTTTGGTGTTAACCCAGATGCTTTCCATCAAGCCCACACTCAAGGGTTGATCCAATGCCTGCAAGGTCGGCGGCGTGGTGTTGTCCAGGGTCCAGGCAAAACGCTGGCGGCGGCAGTTGGGGTCGCTGCGGCTCATGGGCTGGCCCAGCGGCCAACAGATCGCCGCCACGCCGATATTGGCAGGCACCGGTTTGACCGGCGCACTGATGCCGCGCTGGCTGTCGCGGTTGGTCAGCACGTCGTGCACCTGCAGCATCAACGGCGCTGCCGACGCCAGGCCGAATTGCCCGGGTACCGGCGTGCCATCGGGCCGGCCGATCCATACGCCGATCAGGTAACGCGGGCCTACGCCAATCGCCCAGGCATCGCGAAAGCCGTAGCTGGTACCGGTCTTCCACGCCAGCACCGGGCGTTGGACCAGCTCGGCACGCGGGTCGCGGTCGGGCCGCGCCTGGCCGCTGAGGATGCGCCGCACAATCCACGCGGCGCCGGGCGACAGCAACGGCCGCTCCCTGAGCGCATCGTCCGGTTGCAACCGCAGGGTGGCGCTCTTGCCATCGCGGGCCAGGGCGCTGTAGCCACTCACTAGGTCCTCCAGGCGACTGCCCGCACCGCCGAGAATCAACGCCAGGTTCGGCTCGGCCAATGCCGGCAACGCCAACGGCATGCCACCGATGCGCATCTGCGCGGCAAAGCGCTTGGGCCCGTAGGCTTCCAGCAGTTGCACCGCCGGCAGGTTCAACGAGCTGGACAACGCCGTGCTCGCAGGCACCGCGCCGGTAAAGCCCATGGAAAAGTTGCCAGGGCGGTAGTCACCATAGCGTCGAGGCACATCCTGCAAGAGGGATTCAGAGTGAATCAGGCCGTCGTCCAACGCCATCCCGTAGAGAAAAGGTTTCAAGGTGGAACCGGGCGAACGCAGTGCGCTGATCATGTCCACATGGCCAAAGCGCTTGGTGTCGTTGATATCCACCGACCCCAGGTAGGCGCGCACCGCCATGCTTTCTTCTTCCACCACCAGGATGGCCGCCGAGGTGTGTTCCGGCAGGCGTGCGCGCCAGCCCAGCAACAGGTCTTCCAGACGGCGTTGCAGGGTGGCATCCAGGGTGGTGCGAATCAGCGGCGGGCTGTCGGGGCGGTTCAGCCGGCGTGCGAGCAGAGGCGCCAGGCTAGGTTCCAAGCGTGGGGCGAGCAGCAGGGGTTCTTCCAGGGCTTCATCAACCGCCGATTGCGGCCATACCTGAAACTCGGCCAGGCGGCGCAGCACTTTGTCGCGGGCCTCCTGGGCGCGCTGCGGATGACGGTCCGGGCGCAAACGGCTTGGCGCCTGGGGCAACACCGCGAGCAACGCGGCTTCGGCGTGAGTCAGCTGTGATGGTGACTTGCCCAGGTACGCCCAGCTCGCCGCCGCCACGCCCTGCAGCGTGCCGCCGAAAGGTGCGCGGTTCAGGTACAGGTTGAGGATTTCGTCCTTGGACAGGTGCCACTCCAGCTGCGCGGTACGCCACAGCTGGCGTAACTTGCCGTGCAGGGTGCGTGAATGTGGGTCGAGCAGGCGCGCAACCTGCATCGACAAAGTGCTGCCGCCGGACACCACCCGCGCGCCGCTCAGGTTTTGCCAGGTCGCACGCACCAGCGCCAACGGGTTTACGCCGGGGTGTTGGTAGAACCAACGGTCTTCATAGGTGAGCAACGCGTCGAGGTAATAAGGCGATACTTCGCTGGTGTGTACCGGGTAGCGCCATACGCCATTGGCATCGGCAAATCGCCACAGCGGTGTGCCATCTTCGGCCAGCACTACCCGGGCCAGGTCGTCCTGGGGCAGGGGCAAGGGCCAGATACGATCGGCCAGCCATAGCAGGGCAACCACCAACACCACACAACCCAAAGCCCAGCGCAATAACTGTGGGAGCTGGCTTGCCTGCGATAGCGCAGGATCAGTCAACTTATCCACAACTGCCCCACCGCTATCGCCGGCAAGCCAACTCCCACATTGGGCCGCGTACATCCGGACGTGATTAAACTAAAACTCAAACGGGCAAACCTCTATGCTTGCAGGGAACTCGCCTGCGTTATCGACAACCAAAGGCACAGTTACGCCCACCTTCTCATCAGGACACGCACATGCAGGTAGAAAGCTTTTTCGAATGGTTGGGCCAGGCGCTCGGTTCCGTCATCCGTTTTATCGTCGACGGGCTCAGCGGTTTGTTCGGGGCCTTGACCCACGCCGGCGGCAACTTTATCGACGGTTTGTCACGCACCTTGGGCATGGACACGTCGATCATCAGCATCATCACCCTGATCGTCGGCCTGCTGTTCCTTTACTCGGCGGTACGCGCCTTTATGCGGGCCTCGATTATCGTCGGGATCATCTGGCTGATGCTGGGGCTGTGGTTGCTGAGCTGGGTCGTACACTGATATTACAACCACTCGATTCTCCTCTGTAGGAGCGAGCTTGCTCGCGAAAAACTCACAGACGCCGCGTTAATCCAGGAAACCCGCGTTATCGTTGACGTTTTTCGCGAGCAAGCTCGCTCCTACAGTGGCTTTCAGCGGCCCTTGATCACCATATCCACTGGCGTCTCACCCACTGCCTGCCAGTTCGGCCGATACATCGACTCCACCTGCGGCGGCGGCACGCGGTAAGTTCCCGGTGTCACCGCACGCGCCAGGTACAGCAAGTGCGTGGTGCCATAGCCATCCAGATTCATCGCTGCCACATAGCGATCGTCCCTGAACTCCTGGTGCTTGAGCGAGGCATTCTGCATCGACTCACGCCACTCTTTCACTTGGCTGCTGGCGTTCTCAAGGCTCGCCGCGCTTTGGGCCAGGTTCTGGTTTTCCAGTTCCAGGCCGGCAGGCAACAGGTCAACCACCAGAGCATCCGGTACGCGTTGCTTGGCGCTGACCGCCAAGTGCACCAGTACCAGATCACCGCTGTTGAGGTTACGCAGGTTCAACGGCTGGCCGTTCATGCCCAGGTATTCGCGGCGGATACTCAGGTTGTTGCCACCGGCCGCTGGCGGCACGTGTGGATAACCCGAGACCGTCAATTGCTGGTACACCGGCGCTTCACCCTGATTGCTCAAGGCCAGGTCGCTGGACAACAACTTGCCGTCCAACTCCAACGTCGATTGCTGGTTGTTCAACTCACGCACACCGCCGCTGCCGGTGAGCGACACTTGCCAGTTCGCTTGCGGCTTGGCGAACCCGAGGCGCCCAGCCAGGAACAGGGAATTACGCTCCTGGGTCGACAGGTACGGGCTGGCGGCCAACTGATCCGACAAGGTGAACAACCGCTCCTCGCGCTGGCCCTTGGCCAAGTCGTTCTCCTCCAGCAATGCCAGGATCATCGCCTGGTCGCGCAACGGGCTGCCGTAGTCGGCCAGCCACTCATTGGCATTGCGCTGCGCTGCCAAGCCAGCCAACAACGCCTGATCCGCACGGGGCTGGTCACCCATTTTCTGCAGGGCAATGGCCAACTGCACCAGCGGTAAGCCGGAGCGTGCGTCGCTGCGCCGTTCGAACAGGCTGCGCAACGCGCCCAATGGCGCCTGCTGACTGCGCGCCAACACCATGCCGGCATACGCCTGCACGGCAAACCGGGTGTGTTCGGCGTTGTCGCTGTAATCCACCTCGATCAGATTACGTTCCTGCACATACCGCAACAGGCGCTCGCTGGCCTTCTTCAAGGCTTCAGGCGGGACGGCAAAACCCTGGTCGCGGGCGCGCAGCAGGAAGTCGGTGACATAGGCGGTCAGCCAATATTCTTCCTCGCCATCGGCGCCCCACAAACCAAAGCTGCCGTTGTAGCGCTGCATGCCCAGCAGGCGCTCAATGCCCAACTCGATCTTGCGCTTGCGCTCGGCATCCGGCTCGCCCTTGATACTCAGGCGCTTGAGCAGCGCGTCGTCGGCGTACAGCGACGGGTACAAGCCACTGGCGGTTTGCTCCAGGCAACCGTAGGGGTACGCCTTGAGTGCACTGATCTGCGCGCCCAGGTTCAACGGCGGCCGGCTCGACAGGCTCAACAGCGCCTCACGCCCCGAGGCATCGAATTGATCCAGTGCGCCCGACGGCAAGCTCCACGGCTGATCCTTGAGCACTGCGCGGTAATGCTTGAGCAAGGCCGGGTACGCCGGGCGTACGCCCAAGGTCCATTCGCGGCTGAACGGCGGCAGGTTTTCACCCGGCAAGTCCAGGCCGTTGACGGTGACCGTGACCTTGCCCTGGCCGAGCCCGCCCCAGGCTTGTACCGGAATACGCAGGGTGGTGCGCTGACCTTGCTTGAGCTCAACCGATTGCGCGCCACTGTTGACCAACTGCAGCTGACCTTGCGCGGTCAATTGCACATCGAGTTTCTGGGCCTTGCCCGACAGGTTGGAGAGGTCCAGGGCCAAGGTGGTCTGGTCGCCTCCTGCCAGGAAGCGCGGGGCCGACAACTCGGCAATCAGCGGGGCGGCGATCACGGTCTTGCCTTCGGCCATACCGTAGCGATCATCGCTCCAGGCTTGGGCCATCAGGCGCAGTTCGCCGTTGAAGTCGGGAATATTGACGCTGACTTCACCCTCGCCTTTGTCGTTCAGAGTCACCGGAGCGCTTTGCAGGGCAACGATGGTAACGCTGGTGTCCGGGCGCTTGCCGCCTTTGGCCAATGCCGCGTCGCCACCAAATGCCAGGCTGGCCAGGCGCCCTTGACCGGCTTCGATCAGTTGCCCATAGATGTCGAATTGGTCGACGCCATAGGCTTTGCGGCCAAACAGGCTGGCGTACGGATCGGGCGTTGGGTATTCGGTGATATTGAGGATGCCCACATCCACCGCCGCCAGCAGTACGTGCACCTGTTGGGGCACGCTGCCATCGGCGTTTTTGGCGGCGATCTTCACCGTCAGCGGTTGTTTGGGGCGCATTTTTTCTGGCGCGGTGAGGGTCAGGCCGAGTTTGCGCTGGGTACGATCCAGCGGCAGGTGCAGCAAGCCCACGGCGCGTTTAGGCGTGATGTTGGCTTTGCGCTCGCCCGGACGAATCACCAGGGCGCTTACATACAGATCGTGGCGCGACCATTTCGGGTCGAGCTTCACCGCAAAGCTTTTGCCTTCGGCCGGCACGTCGATTTCCTGCCACCACAGCGGACCTTCGGCAGACTCCACCAACAGGTAGCCTTTACCGGCAGCCGGTGGCGTGACGGTGACGTTGGCGGTGTCGCCATCACCATAGGCGGGTTTGTCCAACGCCAGCTTGACCTGGTCGGGGCGCACGGCACCGCCTTCGGTGTTGTCCTGGGCCTGGTAGCCGGCCCAGAAACGCAGGCTGCTGACCAGCCCGGTCTGCGGGTCTTCGACCTCCACGCGGTAAGGGCCCCACTCCACCTGGAAGCTGACCTTGGCGGTGTCGCCAGCCTTGATGTTCAGGCTCTGCTCATCGAGATTGAGGAATTTCTCGTTGAAGTGGTAGCTCCAGCCGTCATTCTCCGAGTAGTTCCAGTAGTAGTCGCGGCGCTCACGCACCAGGCGCACCTTGAGGTCTTGTGCGGCCAGTTTCTGACCGTCCTGGTTGGCCACCAGCACTTCGAATTCCACCGGGCCATCGCCGTTGGTTTCCTTGCCATCAAACAGGCCACGCAGGCCCGGCAACTGCTCGGCCGGCCAGATCGGCTGCACCAGGCGCCGGGTAATCGGCCGCCCGCCGGACTCTTGCAGGCTGGCTTGCACGATCAGTTGCAACGGCGATTTGGCCTCGGCCCACTTGCTTTCCAGGGTCAGCGCTTGCTCACCATTGGCGTCGAGTACGCTTTCGTCCAGCTCGAAATCCTGGCTCAGCTCTTCTTCCGTGACGGAACCGAACTGGTAGCCCGGCAGGGATTTGACCGCCTCACGCAGTGGGCGCACGTACACCTGGCCACTGACGCGGTTACCGGACGCGGGCGCGCCGTAGAGGTAACGACCGTTGACCTGGATGACCGGGTTATCCGCCGGGCTCAACGCCGTGTCACTGCCCTTGAGTTCCAGCGCCAGGCGTTCGGGCAGGAAGTCTTCGACGAGAAATTCATACAGTTGCGGCTTGCCGTCACCGAGGTCGAATACCAACTGCCAGCGACCGGTCGGCGCCTCGCCGGCCAGTTGCAACGGGTATTGATACAGGCCGGACGCGTCGGCCTCCCACACGAACTTGCGGCTCACCTGTTCATCCGGGCGCCGTACTTCGACGCTGACCGGTTGCGGCTTTACCGCCTTGCCATCCTTGTCACGCAACAGCGCGTTGAGCAGCACGGTTTCGCCGGGGCGATACAGGTCACGCGGGCCGAACACAAAGAACTGCAACGGGTGAGAGGGCTGCCCGCCGATATCGAACTCGGCGAGGTCCAGCGCGGCGCTGTCCAGGCGCAGCAGGCTGGTTTGCTCGCCCTGCTTGGCCAGTAACACCTGGGCTTTTTTCGGCAGTGGCAACTCGGCGTGGCCACCGTCTTCGGTCTTGCCCTGTCCGAGCACACGGCCTTCGGCATCGAGGATTTCCAGTTCGACGCCGTTGAGTGCCTTACCGCCTTCCAACGCCTGGGTAAACACATCCAGGCGATTGGCATAGCGGTGCACCGACAGACCGATATCACTCAAGGTGAACAGGGTGGCCGGTTGCGAATAGTTGTAGGTGCCCGAAGCACGCATCACCGCCAGGTACACGCCCGGCTGCTGCAACTGCTTGAGGCCGGCAATCGGCAGCAGCAGGGTTTCGCGGGTATTGCGCGCCGGGTTCAGGTCGAAACGCCCGCCGTAGACCAGCTCGGCCATTGGCAGCAGTTCACGGGACTCATAGCTTTGCAGGCTGGTATTACGCCCCCACTGCGCCAGGAATGACGGCAGGGATTCGGGTTTGATCCGGAAGAATTCCACGTCGATCTTGTCGACGTTCAACGCGATCACCGGCAGGCCCTCGGCCAGGCGCGTCGGCAACAGGGTGCCGCGGCTGGCGAAGCCGACGGTGGCTTGCAGGTCGCGGGTTTCCAGGCGGGCGTTGTATTCGGCGGCGAGGGTGTTGCCGTTGACTGCCTTCACCCCGGCGTCCACGGTCAGCACCAGCTTGCGCTGCGGCTCAAGGTGGCGCAGGCGCAATTCCATCAGGTTATCGGACAGTTCCCAGGCGCCATCGACCTTGCCGGACTTGCTGTCTACCAGGTGCAGCTTGTCGGCGAACTTCTGATCCGGATCCAGAGGAATGGAAAAGCTCACCGACAAGGTGCTGGCCCCGTCCAACTGCACCTCGGACACGTCCACCACGCTCAGCTCGCGCCCGGCATAGCGTTGCTTCAACGCTGCCACGTCCACCGCAGCTTTCACCGGCTTCGGCGCTGCCGCCACAGTGGGCGCAGGCGGTGCAGCGGGTTTATCGGAAGAATCGCAAGCGCTCAGCAGGGCCAGCGCGCAGGCCAGGAACAGTCCTTTGTTAAGCATGGGGCACTCATAGTCAGAGGGAACCGAGGGGTGAACTATATATCAGCGCCGACCAAGCCGCTGCGGCACCGGTCACATTGACCGACGGAGGGGCGGTTGGTTCTTGGTGGGGCATGAAGCCAAGCCAAATCCCACAACCATTGGCGATCAAGATCAAAATGTGGGAGCTGGCTTGCCTGCGATAGCGGTGGGTCAGTCACCGGATGAGTTGGCAAAGAGTCCGTCATCGCAGGCAAGCCAGCTCCCACATTGGGCCTGCTGTACAACTGATGGCCGGGTACAATGCCGCTCCCCCGAAGGAGACTGCATGTCCACCTTATTGTCCGACTGGCGCCACCGCCCTACCCACCGCCGCGTCTGGGCCCTGGCCGCGCCGATGATCCTGTCGAATATCTCGGTGCCCTTGGTGGCCCTGGTGGACAGCATGGTCATCGGCCACCTGCCCCACGCCCATCAACTGGGCGCCGTGGCTGTCGGCGCCAGCCTGTATACCTTCCTCGCCTGGGCCATGGGCTTCCTGCGCATGGGCTCCACCGGCTTCGCCGCCCAAGCCGCCGGGCGCAACGATGGCGCGGCGTTGCGGCAGATCCTGTTGCAAGGCTTGTTGCTGGCGCTGGGCCTGGCGATGCTGCTGGGCACCGCGGGCATTCCCTTGAGCCATCTGGCCCTGGAATGGATGCAGCCTTCGCCAGAACTGAACCAACTGACCCGCGAGTTTTTCCACACCCGTCTGTTCGGTCTGCCCGCCGCCCTCGCCAGCTATGCGCTGGTCGGCTGGTTCCTCGGCACCCAGAATGCACGAGCGCCATTGGCGATTCTGCTGACCACCAACCTGGTCAACATTGCGCTTAACCTGTGGTTTGTACTTGGCCTGGACTGGGGCGTGGTCGGCTCCGCCCGTGCCTCGGTGATCGCGGAATGGACCGGCGCCCTGCTCGGCCTGGCGCTCACGCAAAAAGCCCTGCTCGCCTATCCGGGGCATATCGCCTGGGCCGCGTTGAAACTGTGGCAAAGCTGGCGCCCGTTGCTGGCGGTGAACCGCGACATCTTTATTCGCAGCCTCGCCTTGCAGTCGGTATTTTTCATGATCACGGTGCAAGGTGCGCGGCTGGGCGATGCCACTGTGGCAGCCAATGCGCTGCTGCTTAACGGCCTGTTACTGACGGCTCACGCATTGGATGGCTTGGCCCACGCGGTCGAAGCCCTCTGCGGCCACGCCATCGGCGCCCGTGACCGGCAGGCGTTGCGTCGCTCATTAGTCGTGGCCTGCGGTTGGTCACTGATCGCCAGCATCGGCTTCGCCCTGCTGTTCACCTTCGGCGGCCATCTATTTATCGCCATGCAAACCGATATCCCCAGCGTACGCGAAACCGCCGATATCTACCTGCCCTACCTTGCGGTATTGCCGTTGATTGCGGTGTGGAGTTATTTGCTCGATGGCTTGTTTATCGGCGCAACGCGCGCGCGGGAGATGCGCAATGGGATGTTGCTGACGGTGCTGCTGGTACTGCCGATTGCCTGGGCGTTGCAGGGCCTG
Source organism: Pseudomonas sp. BTN1 (assembly GCF_001907715.1). Classification (NCBI taxonomy): domain Bacteria; kingdom Pseudomonadati; phylum Pseudomonadota; class Gammaproteobacteria; order Pseudomonadales; family Pseudomonadaceae; genus Pseudomonas; species Pseudomonas sp. BTN1. Next base: position 58,288 of record NZ_MPBM01000020.1, read on the forward strand.
GGTAACCACGGATTGTGGATCACCTTCCTGCTGTTCATGGCGGTGCGCAGCCTGACGCTGTGGGCAATTGCCTGGCACTTGAATCGGCAAGGGCTGTGGCTGGGCGGGAACTGAAGGAACGCAGACCCAAATGTGGGAACTGGCTTGCCTGCGATGGCGGTGGGTCAGCCCCCTAACGGTTGCCTGACACTCCGCCATCGCGGGCAAGCCCGCTCCCACATTTTTATTACGAGGACAGGTACGAAGAACGGGTCAGGCCCAGGCGCAACGCATCCAGGAACTGGGTGCGCTCCGAGGCCGAGATCTTCGCACTGGCGCACTTGTCCCGGTAATGCGTCATCAACTCTTCCGGCGACAAGTGCACATAGCGCAGCATGTCTTCGATGGTGTCGTGGGTCTCGATCCCGGCGCTGTACACCGAACCGTCTTCACGCTGGTAGATGTTCACCGAGTCGGTGTCACCGAACAGGTTGTGCATGTCGCCCAGGATTTCCTGATAGGCGCCGACCAGGAAGATCCCCAGCAGGTAGTCCTCGCCTTCGTTCAAGCCGTGCACCGGCAGGCTGGTTTCGATGCTTTGCTCGTCGACGTATTGCTTGATCTTGCCGTCGGAGTCGCAGGTCAGGTCTTGCAGCACGGCGCGGCGCAGCGGCTCTTCGTCGAGGCGGTGCAGCGGCAGAATAGGCAGGACCTGGCCGATGGCCCAGGTATCCGGCAAGCTCTGGAATACCGAGAAGTTGCAGATGTACTTGTCGGCCAGCTTGTCATTGAGTTCGTCCAGCACCTGGCGGTGCGAGCGCTGGCGGGCTTTCAACGAGTTGTGCAGGCGGCGGCACACCGCGAAGTAGCACTGTTCGGCCAGGGCTTTTTCGGCCAGGGTCAGCTTGCCGTCGGCGTACTGGGCCGCCACATCGCTCATGTAGTGGGTGGCGCGCCAGTAGGTTTCGGTGACCATCTCGATGTCGGTCGGGCCCAGCAGGTCCACCAGCCATTGCACGGTTTCGGGCAGGCTTTCCTTGTTTTCAATGGTCGGGATTTCGTCGTTGTGCTTCTCGACGTCAGTGACCTGTACCACCAGCATGGCGTGGTGAGCGGTCAGGGAACGGCCGCTTTCGGAGAAGATGTTCGGATGCGGCAGGCTCTGCGCGTCGCAGAATTCCTTGAGCATGCCCACTACCACGCCGGCGTAGTCGTCCATGTCGTAGTTGATCGAACTGGCGTTGCGCGAGTGGGTGCCGTCGTAGTCCACGCCCAGGCCACCGCCGACGTCGATGTGGTCCACCGGCAAGCCGAGGTTGCGCAGTTCGCCGTAGTAACGAATGGCTTCCTTGAACCCGTGCTGGTAGTCGGCCAGGTTGGCGATCTGCGAGCCCATGTGGAAGTGCAGCAGGCGGATGCCCTGGTCCAGGCCGGCCGCGCGGAAGCGCTCGACCACTGACAGCAGCTGCGCTGCGGATAAGCCGAATTTGGATTTCTCGCCACCGGTGTCCGCCCACTTGCTCGATGCCAGGGACGACAGGCGCACACGCAGGCCCACCTGCGGCTTGACCTTGAGGCTCGCCGCCTCTTCGATCACCAGCCCCACCTCGGACTCTTTCTCGATCACGATGAACACGTTGTGGCCGAGCTTCTGGCCCATCAGCGCCAGGCGGATGAACTCACGGTCTTTATAACCGTTGCAGACGATGGTGCCGCCCTTCGGCGCCAGGGCCAGCACGGCCAGCAGCTCAGGCTTGGAGCCGGCTTCCAGGCCGATGGAGACGTTCTGGGTGGCAATGATGTTCTCGATCACCGCTTCTTGCTGGTTCACCTTGATCGGGTACAGCGCGGTGTACTTGCTCTGGTATTCCAGGCGTTCGATGTTGGCATCGAAGGCACCGGTCAATTGGCGCACGCGGTCTTGCAGGATATCGGGGAAGCGTACCAACAGCGGCAACGACAGGCCGCTTTTGCGCAGCTCATCGACTTGCTCGTACAGGTCGACGGGCGTGCTGTTCGGGCCGTTCGGACGAACTTCTACGCGACCGGCTTCATTGATCGCGAAATACCCGGCCCCCCAATGGCGAATCCCGTAAACACTGCGGCTGTCCGCAACTGTCCATTGGCTGCCATCGTCTTTGCGTGTGCGTCGTACGGACATCGAAGTCCCCTATAAATGAAGGCGAAGGCGCCACCTCTCGCGGAGGCTGGCGCAGTCTAAAGAATGAAAATGACGATTTGCCTGCAAGGGAAGTAGACCCCACTGGCAGGACAGAGTTTAGCCACAGGTTGGGAAGAGGCTTTCAGCCGCCGGACTTCTTGGCCTTGTACCCGAGCTTGATCAGCTCGGCCAACAGCAACTCGACGTGATCGCCCTGGATCTCGATAACCCCGTCTTTCAACGCGCCACCGGTGCCACAGCGCTTTTTCAGCGAGGTGGCCAATTCCTTCAGGGCCTCTTCAGCCAGGGGCACGCCGGTGATGGTGGTCACCGTCTTGCCGCCACGGCCTTTGCTCTCGCGACGCACGCGGGCAATACCGTCGCCTTCAGGGATCAGGGTCTGTTTGCAGGTGCACGAATCCACGGGCTGACGACAGTCCGGGCAGTGTCGACCTGCGTCGGTGGAAAATACCAGGCCACCAAGGGCGGCGAAGGATGCGGCTTTTTTGGCCACCGGCAATCCTCTTGGGAGGATGAAGACTGATCGGCGCCGCACAAGGCGGTGACCGACCGCGAAGCCCCACTCAGGCAGGGGCAGCGCTACCGAACCGTCAAGGTCATTACCACCGTAGGAGCGAGCTTGCTCGCGAAGATCGTCAACGATAACGCGGGCATTCAGGCAGCACGCGGTGTCTTGGCGTTTTTCGCGAGCAAGCTCGCTCCTACAGGGTGAAACAATAGCGGTTCGGGTGAAAAGGCGCGCAGTGTAACGACAAAAAGCCCGCTTGCTAAGAGCCAAATGGCGCCATTTTTTGCAACTTTAGCGACGCGAGGCCAGATAGCGCCGCAAGCCTTCCTGAGCGTCCGGGCAGTAGGGCTTTTGTTCGGCCTCTTGCTGGATGATTTCGATGCTTAAAAACCGCGCTTCCATGACCTCCTCGGGCTGCAGGCGCAGGGGGCCGTCCCAGACGGCAGAGTAGGATTTGCACCAAAGCCGACTGTCGCCATCCTCAAAATAGAAATGGTCATGTTCGGTCAAGGGCACACCGCTGACGCCCAATTCCTCTTCCAGCTCGCGGGCTGCCGAAACGGCATAACTCTCACCTTCGGCCACCATCCCACCCGCCGCCGTATCCCAATACCCTGGATACAACGCCTTGCTGAGCGTGCGCCGGTGCACACACAACTCGCCTTTGGAATTGAACAGGAAGATAAACGTGCAGCGGCCAATCAAGCCGCGCTGGCGCAGGTCGGACCTGACCAGGTGGCCGAGCAGGTGGTCCTGCTCGTCGACCCAGCAGATCAGTTCAGCATCGGAAGCCGCTCGGTGTGCGGCCTCCTTTTGAGTAGCGTCCATCATCAACCCTGGTTGAGGAGCTGACGCAAGTCGATCACTGCAGCGTTTGCCCGGGAAATGTAGTTGGCCATCACCAGCGAATGGTTCGCCAGTACGCCGAAGCCACTGCCGTTAAGAATCATAGGACTCCATACCGGTTCCTGCGAGGCCTCCAGCTCACGAATGATCTGGCGCACGCTGACGGTGGCGTTTTTCTTGGCCAGTACGTCGGCAAAGTCGACTTCGATGGCTCGCAACAGATGGGACAGGGCCCACGCCTGGCCGCGCGCTTCGTAGAACACGTTGTCGATTTGCATCCATGGGGTTTCCACCACTTCTTCATCAACCTGCGGCACTTCACCCGGCGCCAGCGCCTCGGTTTTCAGCGCAGTGTTCAACTTGACCCGGCCTACGCTGGCGGACAGACGCTGGGACAACGAACCCAAACGGGTGGCCACATCACCCAGCCAGTTGTTGAGGTTGTCGGCACGCGCATAAAACAGCGCGCCGCGCTGGTTCGGGTCAGACAGGCGCGCTTCGTAGCGGCTCAGGGAATTGATGCCTTCCTGATATTCCGACTCACTGGAAGGCAGCACCCAGCTCTTGTTATCGAAGTTGAAGCGCGGCTCGGCCTTGGCCAAGTCAGCGTCTTCAGCCGACTGCGACTGGGAGCGGGCGAAGTCTTTACGCAGGGCGCGGGTAAGGTCACGCACCTGCACCAGCACGCCGTACTCCCAGCTCGGCATATTGTCCATCCACAAGCCCGGAGGGAAACGGTCGTTGGAGATGTAGCCGCCTGGCTTGTTCAGCAAGGTGCCGACCACGGTCTTGAGTGTTTCAACGGTGGTGTAACCCACCACCATCTGCTTGCCTTCCTTCTCGGCGGCAAGCTGGGCGTTTTGCTGCACCGGAAACAGCGCCGGCTCCTGGCTCCAGTACCAACCCAGGCCACCGGTGACCAGCAGGTACAAGCCGATGATGCTGAGCAACGCCCGGCTCATCAGCAGGTTGCGAAAATAGCTGCGGTTGGCCGACTTGGGCTCAGGGGCGGGGCCTTTGGCACTGCCTTCGCGGTTTTTCCAGTCCAGCATGGCGATATCCTTTCAATCACTTGAGTTCATGCACGTCAATTGTCCGGGTGCGTTCAGACATTCCGACCACAACCCTACCCCATCGTGCCCATCGGTGCGGGGCTTTTACACGAAAGTGGCGCACCGGGCCGCTTGGACTATAAAGGATGCACACCTTTTACGCTGGGCGACCAGCCGGTCAATAACTGAATCTTCGGCACGCAGACTTAATTGACGTATGACACTCATCTATCAGAAAAGAGGTGCTAGCATAGAGCCATCAGTCGACCTCAGCATGCACCCTCACAGTAGTCAGGATATGACCGAGTCAGAAGACCCCAGCCGCGAGCGTCTCAAGCAGCACTTTGCCCAGCGGGTAATTCATCAGGCACGTCAAATTCTTGAGATCTGGCAGCGCCTGCAACGCAGCGAGTGGTCGAACGCCGACTTTTCCGAACTCAGCGAAGCCAACCTGCGCCTGCAGCGCTTCGCCGAACGCTTCGAACAGCCCGAACACACGCAACTGGCACGGCATATCAGTGAGTCCCTGCAAGCCGTGGACGAGAACAGTGGCCGCCTGAGCAGCCAACTGATCACCGAGCTCAACCGCTTGATGCAACGCCTGTCCCGCACCGGCCTGCGCCAGGGCGACCAGCTTGAGCAAACCTTCCTGCCGCCGATGCGCAAGCCGATCTATGTGATGCTCGCCGACCATGACCGCGCCGAGCGCCTGGCCAAGCAGCTCGAATTCTTTGGCATGAGCGCCCACGCCCTGGACAGCGTCGCCGCCTTTCGCGCGGCCATGGCCGAGCGTTTGCCGTCGGCGATCGTGATGGACGTGGACTTCTGCGGCACAGGCCTGGGCCTGAAGCTCGCCGCAGAAGCCCAAGAGGGCCTGGAGCACAAGCTGCCACTGTTGTTTTTCAGCCTGCACGAAACCGACACCCCGACGCGCCTGGCCGCCGTGCGCGCCGGTGGCGAAGAGTTCCTGACCGGCACCCTGGAAGCCTCAAGCCTGCTGGAAAAGATCGAAGTGCTGACCTGCGCGGCCCAGTACGAACCGTACAAAGTGCTGATCATCGACGACTCGCGGGCCCAGGCGCTGCACACCGAACGCTTGCTCAACAGTGCCGGGATTATCACCCGCACCTTGATCGAACCGATCCAGGCCATGGCCGAGCTGGCGGATTTCCAACCCGACCTGATCATCCTCGACATGTACATGCCTGCCTGTACCGGCACCGAACTGGCCAAGGTGATTCGCCACAACGACCGCTACGTCAGCGTGCCGATCATCTACCTGTCGGCTGAGGACGACCTGGATAAGCAACTGGATGCGATGAGCGAGGGCGGTGACGATTTCCTCACCAAACCGATCAAACCGCGTCACCTGATCACCACTGTGCGCAACCGGGCGTCGCGTGCGCGCAACTTGAAGGCGCGGATGGTGCGCGACAGCCTCACCGGGCTGTACAACCACACGCATATCCTGCAACTGCTCGAAGATTGCAGCTTCCGCGCCCGCCGCGAGAACAAGCCTCTTAGCTTTGCCATGCTCGATATCGACCACTTCAAGCGCGTCAATGACAGCCACGGCCACCCCATGGGCGACCGGGTGATCAAGAGCCTGGCACTGTTTCTCAAGCAGCGTTTGCGCAAGACCGATTACATCGGCCGCTACGGCGGTGAAGAGTTCGCCATCGTGATGCCCGACACCGACCTGGAATCGGCCTGCAAGGTGCTAGACGACATTCGCCGGCGCTTTGCAGAAATCCACTACCCCGCCCAACCGCAGGATTTGTGGTGCACCTTCAGCGCCGGCCTGGTGGAGCTGTGCGACGATTCCGACAGCCTGATGATGGCCGCTCAGGCTGACGAAGCGCTCTACCGCGCCAAGGACGCCGGACGCAACCGCGTGCAAGCCGCTCGCACATCAAAGCAAAGTGCCATCTTTTCACCAGAATCCACCGATTCGGTCATAACGCTGTAATACAAACGCAATAAATTCAGGCGCTTATCTCTTGCCGTCGGTTGAAACCCCGCATGCGCCTGAAGCTGCTGACCAATCTCAATACCCTTCTGCTGGTGGCCGTGTGCCTGGCCCTCGGCGCGACGCTGTGGTGGTCGCAACGGGCGCTGGAGCGCCCGTACTTGTTGATGGAGCGCTACCTGGGGTTGTCCCAGATCTTTCAAAACCAGGCCGCCCGAAACATCGAGGACTACTTGGCCAGCGGCGATGCCCTGCGCCTGAGCAGTGCCACCCAGAGCCTGGAAAGCCTGCAGCTGCAGCTGGGCGAACTGCCGCCCGAATTGGCGCAAAGCCTGCGGCCCAGCCTCGTGGAGTTGGAGACCTTCAGCAAGACTGACCTGTTGGCCGCCGGTAAATTGGCTGGCGACCCGCAAGCGCTGTTGCTGCAAGCCGAACGTGAACTGGGCGCAAACCTGGAACAACTGAGCCAGTACGCCAGCGGCGTCAATTCCGCGGAGGCTGCGCGCTATATGTCGCCGCTGCTCGCCGCCTCGCAACATTTGGGCAAACTGTCCCTGGCCCGCGACAAGCTGGTCAGCAGCGGGCGCGCCGAGTTGGCTGCTGATGTCGAGCGGGAGGTGACTAACCTGCGAACCCAGGCCGACCTGCTCGCGCAACTGCCCCTATTGGGAATAAAGGCCAGCGCTGAATCCAACACCGATGATTTTTCCGCGCTGATGGGGCTGGAAAACACCGAAAAAACCGAAGCTCAGGACACCGGCGTCGACCTCAAGCGCGAACTCAACAGCCTGCTGACCCGCTACCCCGCCGAGCTGCAGCGCACCCGTGAACAGATCCAGCAACGCGCCGATCTCGCCGCCAGCACCCACCTTAAAATCACTAACGTGCAACAAGCCATCGCCGGCCTGGAACCCGTGGTGCGCGCGCAACATGCCAGGATCCAGGGCGAAGTACGCGTGATGCAGGGCGTGATGATTGGCCTGATCCTGCTGATCGCATTGCTGATCGACACCCTGCAACGCCGCCTGGCGCGCGTACTGACCAACCTGGCACCCGCCTTGTCGACCTGGGCCGAAGGCGACTTCAGCCAACCGATTGCCCTGGGCAAGACCAACCGTGAACTGCACGATATCGAGGCCTCCCTCAACCGCCTGCGCGCCTACCTGGTGGATTTGGTAAGCACCATCCGCGGCAATGCCGAAGAAGTGGCGGGCAGCAGCCGCGCCCTGGCCGAACTGAGCAGCGGCCTGCACGACGGCGCCGAACGCCAGGCCGGCGACACCGCGCAAATCCGTGATTCCCTGGGTGAGTTGGAAGCCACCATCCAGCAAGTTGCCGGGGATGCCAGCCAGGCGGCCGGCGCCAGCCGCAGTGCGGGCCAGGCCGTGGAGCAAGGCCAGCGTGTGATCGGCCTGAGCCTCACCGGGCTGCATGCGCTGGTGGGCGAAGTGCAGCAAAACGCGCAGATGATCGAGAAACTTGCCGAAGAGTCCGCCACCATCGGCGGCGTGCTCACGGTGATTCGCTCGATTGCCGACCAGACCAACCTGCTTGCGCTCAACGCCGCCATCGAAGCCGCCCGCGCCGGTGAGGCCGGGCGTGGTTTCGCCGTGGTGGCCGACGAAGTGCGCTCCCTGGCCCAGCGTACCGCCGGTGCCACTGCCGAAATCCAGGGCCTGATCGCCGGCCTGCAAACCGCCGCGCACCAGTCGGTAGAAGGCATGCGCGCCCAGGTCGAACACGCCGAAGCCACCGCCCAGCAGGCCCAGGCGGCGGATGGCGCGCTGGATGAAATCGTCGGCGCGATCCAGACCATCTCCGACACTGCCGTGCGCATTGCCGATGTGACCGCGCAGCAGAGTGGCGCCGTGAGCGAGATACGCGACAACAGTGAGCGGATTCATCAATTGGGTGAGGATAATTTGCTGCGTATTGGCCAGGGCCGTAGCCAGGGCGAGCACCTGCTGGTACTGGGCGGGCAACTGACTACCGCCGTGCAAGCCTTCCCCGTCTGACCCGATCCATTGCGGCCGCGGCCTGCTTGTCCCCACGCTCCGCGTGGGAATGCCTCTCCTCACTCCCCCAACTCCGCTCTAAACCCACAACTCTCACCCCGACACAATGCGCCCACCCCCACCCGCCCCACCCCACCACACCC
>NZ_MPBM01000021.1:0-30046 GCF_001907715.1 Pseudomonas sp. BTN1
CTGGCCGCCAGGTTATGGATGATCTGGTAGATCTCCGACTTGGCGCCGATGTCGATACCGCGAGTGGGTTCGTCGAGCAGCAACACCTTCATCGGCATCGACAGCCAGCGGCCAAGAATGGCTTTCTGTTGGTTGCCGCCGGACAGGTACAGGATCTTCTGCGCCGCGTTCGGCGTTTTGACCCGCATCGCCTGGATCTGTCGGTCGGCGTTGCCTTTCTCCCAGCCTTCGCGCAACAGCCAGCCAAAGGTGGAATGGGCACCACGGGCGCTGATGTTGATGTTTTCAGCGACGCTGGCCAGCGGGATGATGCCCTCTTTCTTGCGATCCTCCGGACACAGCAATACCCCGGCGGCGATGGCGTCCCGGGGTGAGCGCAGTTGCAGCGCGTGCCCGCACAGTTCCAGGCTGCCGGCACTGGCGCGCTCTAACCCACTGAGCAGGCGAAACAGCTCGGTACGCCCCGCGCCCACCAGCCCGAACAGGCCCAGGATCTCGCCCTTGCGCACCTGGAAACTGATCGGTTCACGCAGGCCAGGACCGAGCAAGCCGTCCACCTTGAGCGCCACCTCGCCCTGCTCTCGCGGGCGGTAATCGTAGATGTCCTGAATATCGCGACCGACCATGCAAGTCACCAACTGGTCGTGGGTCAGCGTGCTCATGTCCTCGAAGGTGCGCACGTAGCGGCCGTCCTTGAACACCGTCACTGCGTCACAGATACGGAACACTTCTTCCATACGGTGCGACACGTAGAGCACCACTTTGCCCTCGTCGCGCAGGCGCGTGATGATGGCCATCAAGCGGTCGATTTCCCGCGCCGATAAACTGCTGGTGGGTTCATCAAAGGCGATCACGCTGGCGCCGCGAGACAGCGCCTTGGCGATTTCCACCAGTTGGCGCTGGCCCAGGGACAGGCGCCCGAGTTTCTCGTCGGGGTCGATTTCATCGGCCAGGCCCTTGAGGCAGGCCAGGGCCTGCTTGCGCAGCAGGCCCCGGTTGACCACGCCAAAGCGCGTGGGCAAATGCCCGAGGAACAGGTTCTCGGCCACGCTCATTTCCGGCACCAGGTGCAGCTCTTGGTGAATCACCGCCACACCGCTGGCGATGCTGTCGGCGGCACACTTGAAGGCCATGGTCTGCGCGCCGATCTGCACCGTGCCGCTGGACGGAATGTAGGCGCCGCCGAGGATTTTCAGCAGCGTCGACTTGCCTGCGCCGTTCTCGCCCATCAACGCGTGCACCTGCCCGGGGTGGGCGGTGAAGCAAATGCCGTCCAGCGCCTTGACCCCGGGAAAGGTCTTGCCGATGCCGTCAAACCGCAGGGCCGCAGCGGTCATTTCCACAGCCCGATCTTGGTCAGTTCCGCCTGGAAGTTTTCACGGGTGATCAGCGTCACTTCGTCCATGGCCGTGTATTTCGGCGGCTCGGTGCCCTGGGTGACCCACTCGTACATCATCTCAGCGGTTTTGTAGCCTTCAATGTGCGGGCTGGGCAGCATTGAGCCGAAGAAGCCGCTGTTGGCTTTCTTCAATTCGCCGATGGCGTCGGTGCCATTGATGCCGATACCGATCACGTTGGCTGCGGCGAAACCGGCACTTTCGGTGGCACGCACGCCGCCGAGCACGGTGTTGTCGTTCATGCCGCCGATGATCAGGTTCTTCGCCCCACTCGGCAGCTTGACCAGGGCCGAGTTGGTGGCGTCCATGCTGCCAGGTACGTCGAGGGTTTTGAGCGCGGCGGTGAGGATGTGGTCCTTGGGAATCCCGGCCTCCTCCAGGGATTTGATCGAGCCGTCGGTGCGTTTCTTGCCGGTGTCGAGTTCGTTGAAGGTATTGATCACCGCGTAGGTATCCTTCCAGTCCCAACCACGTTTTTTCGCTTCGGCGGCCATGGCGGCGCCTTGCTTCTGGCCGACTTCAAACGCGGCCATGCCCAGGTACGGCACGTCTTCCATGAAGTTGCCCTTGGCATCGACAAAGCGGTCATCCACGGCCATCACTTTCAAACCGTTGACCTTGGCCTTGGCGACAATCGCAGGGCCCAGGGACACGTCCGGCGGGCAGATCACGAAGCCTTTGGCGCCGTTGGCGGCCAGGCTGTCGATGGCCGAGAGGGTTTTCTCGCCGTCGGGCACCGCGATCTTGATGAGTTTGAAGCCTTTGTCCTGGGCGGCTTTTTCCGCAAACGCCCACTCCGTCTGGAACCAGGGCTCTTCGGCCTGCTTGACCAGAAAGCCGATCTTCACGTCTTCAGCGGATACGATGCTGCTGAGGCTGCTTAACGCAACAGCGGCAGCCAGAACGCGTAGAACCTTTTTCATGAACGACACCTCTTGTTGTTGTTTTTTTAAGTCTTGGGTTTAACCGGCGAAACGATGGCAAGGCTTGCCAGGAACATCGACTTCAATGGCCAATACCGCACCATCAAGGGGGTGATCCAAGGGACTCGCCGCGCTGGTGATGTACAGCGTGGTGAGCTCGGGCCCACCGAACACGCAACTGGTGGGACGGCTGACCGGCAGTTCGATTATGCGATCCACCTCACCTGAAGGCGTCAGACGCAGCAGGCAACTGCCGTCCCAGCGCGCATTCCAGATGTAGCCGTCGGCGTCCATGGCCGAGCCATCCGGCCCGCCGCGTGTGTGCGGCCCGAACCAGGCCTGGGCGGCGCCGAGTTGGCCGTCAGCCTGGATCGAATGCTGATAGAGCGTGCCGTCCATGCTGTCGCCGAAATGCACCTGGCTGCCCTCCTCGTTCCAGAGCAGGGTGTTGGGAATGCCCAGGCCCGCCAGCAACGGCGTGACCCGCGCATCGGCATCGATGCGAAACAGGCCACCGGAGCGCCGGGTAATCGGCAGGTCTTCGCCCTGCTCGCCGATGTTGTTCTGCATGGTGCCCAACCACAGCCGGCCCTGGGCATCGCAGCGTGCTTCATTGCCGCGGTTGCCCGTTTGCGGGTCGGCTACGCACAGCAGGGTCAAGGCTTCGGTGGCCAGGTCCAGGCGATATACGCCGCTGCTCAAGGTCACCAGCGCATCACCGCTTTGACAGGGGATGAACGCCGAGACGTGCTCAGGCAATTGCCACACCTGCAACTGCCCACCCATCAGACGCAGCGCCTGGCGGGCGGCGATATCCACCCAATACAGGGCCTGGGTCGGTACATCCCAGAACGGCCCTTCGCCCAACCGGGCACGGTGCGGGGTGACTGCGCTCAACGACATGAAGCCTCCTGATCAGTTACAGCGATTCGCGCGATGGCGTGCCATTTACCAGGCGCTGAATACGCAAGGGGTTGGCGTTTTTCAACGCGTCGGGCAGCAGGCTATCAGGGTAGTTCTGGAAGCACACCGGGCGCAGGAAACGGTCGATGGCCAGCGTGCCGACCGAGGTGCCACGGGCGTCGGAAGTCGCCGGGTACGGCCCGCCGTGAACCATGGAATCGCACACCTCCACGCCAGTCGGGTAACCGTTGAGCAGGATGCGCCCGACTTTCTGTTCCAGCAGCGGCGTGAGTTCGGCGAACTGTTGCAGGTCGGCCGGTTCGCCGATGAGCGTGGCGGTCAACTGCCCGTGCAGCCCCTGCAGGGCGGCGCTGAGTTGGGCCTGGTCGGCCACTTCGACGAACACCGTGGTGGGGCCGAACACTTCCTCTTGCAGCACTTCGTCGCCGTCAATCAACAGACGTACATCCGCCTTGAACAGCTGCGGTTGCGCCTGGTTGCCCGATTGCGCGCTGCCCGCCAGATGCTGGATGCCCGGGTGAGAGCGGAGTTTTTCCAGGCCCTTGCCGTAGCTGCCCAGGGTGCCGGCATTCAGCATGGTTTGCGCCGGTTGCTCGCCAATCAATTGCGCGACCTGCTGAGTGAACGCGGTGAACGCAGGCGAAGCGATACCGATCACCAGACCTGGGTTGGTGCAGAACTGGCCGCAGCCTTGCACCACCGAGGCGGTCAGGTCGCGGGCGATGCTCTCGGCGCGGGCGTGCAGCGCCTGGGGCAGCACGATCACCGGGTTGATGCTCGACATTTCGGCAAACACCGGGATCGGTTGCGGGCGCGCCGCGGCCATGTCGCACAGGGCGCGGCCGCCTTTGAGTGAGCCGGTAAAGCCCACCGCCTGGATCGCCGGGTGCTTGACCAGCGCCTCACCGACGCCGCCGCCAAAGATCATATTGAACACGCCGGCCGGCATCTCGGTGGCCTCAGCGGCGCGAATGATCGCATCGGCCACGCGCTCGGCGGTCGCCATGTGGCCGCTGTGGGCCTTGAACACCACCGGGCAACCAGCGGCCAATGCAGCCGCCGTGTCACCGCCGGCGGTGGAGAATGCCAGGGGGAAGTTACTGGCACCAAAGACCGCCACCGGGCCGAGGCCGATGCGGTATTGGCGCAGATCCGGGCGCGGCAGCGGCTGGCGCTCTGGCAGGGCCTTGTCGATACGCGCGCCGTAAAAGTCACCGCGGCGCAGCACGGTGGCGAACAAACGCATCTGGCCGCTGGTGCGCCCGCGTTCGCCTTTGATGCGTGCGGCCGGCAATGCGGTTTCGCGGCAGACCAGTTCGACGAAGTCATCGCCCAAGGCGTCCAGCTCATCGGCCACCGCATCCAGAAACTGCGCACGTCGTGCGGCGCTCAAGGCGCGATAGGCCGGGTACGCCTGGGCCGCGGCCTGGGCGGCGGCGTCCACTTCCTGGGCGGTGGCCTGGTAGAAATCCTGGGGCAAGGCTTCGCCGGTGGTGGCGTCGATGCTTTGCAGCTTGATGCTGCCGTTGGCGCTGCGCTGGCCGCCGATGTAGTTGTGGCCGAGGAACGGGGTCATGTTGATCTCCTTAAAGGGGGGTGACTTGGCCGGGTTCAAATGCCGCATCGCTGCTGCCGATACCGTTGATCAACGGCGCGCCGAATTCAGCCTGGCTGATCTCGAACACATCGCCCGGCTGGGTACGTATACCGTCGGCGAATGACAAGGTGGCGGTGCCGAAGAAGTGAATGTGCACATCACCCGGCTTGAGGAACTGGCTGTATTTGAAGTGGTGGTATTCGAGGTTTTCCAGGCTGTGGCACATATTGGCCTCGCCACTGAGGAATTCGTTCTGCCAGATGACCTCGCCGTTGCGCAGGATGCGGCTGGTGCCCGCCAGATGCTCGGGCAGTTCGCCCACGCGCAGCTCCGGGCCGTAACTGCAACTGCGCAGCTTGGAATGGGCCAGGTACAGGTAATTCTTGCGCTCCATCACATGGTCGGAGAACTCGTTGCCCACCGCAAAACCCAGGCGATAGGGCTTACGGTCATGCCCGATCACATAGAGGCCACCGATTTCTGGTTCTTCGCCGGCATCTTCGGCAAACGGCGGCACCGGGAAGGCCTGGCCCGGGCGCACGACGATGCTGCCATCGCCTTTGTAAAACCACTCCGGTTGCACACCGGCCTGGCCGGCGCCTGGTTTGCCGCCCTCCACGCCCCATTTGAAGATGCGCATGGTGTCGGTCATCGCGCTGTCGTCGCCGGCCTGCTGGTGCATCTTGTCGCGGGCCGAGGCACTGCCCAGGTGGGTGAGGCCGGTGCCGCTGATCAGCATGTGGGCCGGGTCCGGGTGGTCCAGCGGGGGCAGGATTTTGTGGTCCGCCAACAAGGCGGTGTAGTCATGGCTGGCGCCCAGGCCGAGGGCTTGCACCTGTTGCTGCAACTTGCCGCCGGCTTCGATGGCGGCCAGCGCCAGTTCACGCACGCTGTGGGCGCCGCGCACTTCGCGTACCTGGTTGCCTTCTACCACGCCGACGCGGCGCTCACCGTTGCTCAACTCGAACTGAACTAAACGCATGCAGGTTCTCCTGGATTTAAGTGCGTGTGGCGCCACGGGCGCTGGCGGCGAATTGGTCGACGGGCAGCACGTGCTTGCGTTCTAACAAGCGGTAGACCACGAGGGTCAGCAGCAACCCGAACACCATCACACCGGATAAGAAATACAAGCCTGAGGCCAGGTTGCCGGTGTACTCCTTGAGCGCACCGATCACGAACGGGCCGATATAGCCGCCGAGGTTGCCCACCGAGTTGATCAAGGCAATACCGGCCGCCGCACTGGCGCCGGCAAAGAAGCGCCCCGGCAGGGTCCAGAACACGGCGGTGCAGGAAAACATTGCAAACGCCGCCAGGCACAGCGCGGCCATTTGCAGCACTGGCAACGTGAGCCAGGCGCTGCAGAACAGGCCGATGGCGCCCAGCACATAGAGCACGGCGAGATGGCCGTAACGGTCGTTCAAACGGTCGGAACTGCGCGGGATGATCAACAGGCCGATGATGCCGAAGATATAGGGCACGGCGGAGATGAAGCCGGTGGTAAGGTCGCTGCCGCCAAACTGCTTGATCAGGGTCGGCAGCCACAGGCCGAGGCCGTAGATGCTCAGGGTCACCGGCAGGTAGAACAGCGCCAGCAACAACACGCGCTTGTCCTTGAGCGCATGCAAGGGGTTGCCATGGCGTGTCTGGCCGTAGGCTTGCAAGTCTTTGTGCAGCTCGCCGGTGAGCCAGGCTTTTTCTTCCTCGCTCATCCAGTTGACCTTCTGGGGGCCGTCCGGCAGGTAACGCAGCACCGGCCAGGTCAGCAGGATCGCCGGGGTACCGATCACGATAAACAGCCACTGCCAGCCATGCAGGCCGAGAATGCCGTCCATGCCGAGCAGACCGCCGGACACTGGACCTGTGATCATCATTGCAATCGGTTGGGAGAGGATGAACAGCCCGAGGATCTTGCCGCGATGGCGCACCGGGAACCACTGGGTGATGTAGTACAGCACGCCGGGAAAGAACCCCGCCTCCGCCGCGCCCAGCAGAAAACGCATCACATAGAAGCTGTGCGGCCCCTGCACGAACGCCATGCCGATGGTGATGGCGCCCCAGGTGATCATGATGCGCGCAAACCAGCGCCGCGCGCCGAAGCGGTCGAGCATCAGGTTGCTGGGAATCTCGAACAGGAAATAGCCAATGAAGAACAACCCGGCACCGAGGCCATAGGCGGCGTCGCCGATGCCCACGTCAGCGCCCATGTGCAGCTTGGCGAACCCTACGGCGGAACGGTCCACGTAGGCGATCAGGTACAGCAGGATCAGGAAGGGAATCAATTTCAGCGTGATGCGCCGAATAAGCCGCAGTTCCTGGCTCATGGGGTCGATCTCCGATTGTTGTTTTTATAGAAGCTCGGGGGACGCCTCTGACGAAATCCGCCAGGGCCATACCTCAGTTAAGACCGACTATATAGTATGACTATTTGCAAAACAACACTTCCAAAGCGGCGATTTTGCGCTTATGTTTAAGCACGCATAGAACATATAGTCATACAATAAGAGAATCGATCATGCCTGACAAAAAGCCCGGCCTACGCTCTGCCCAGTGGTTCGGTACTGCCGACAAGAACGGCTTCATGTACCGCAGCTGGATGAAGAACCAAGGCATTGCCGACCATCAGTTCCATGGCAAGCCGATCATCGGCATCTGCAACACCTGGTCGGAGCTGACGCCGTGCAACGCGCACTTCCGTCAGATAGCCGAACACGTCAAGCGTGGCGTGATCGAGGCCGGAGGCTTCCCGGTGGAGTTCCCGGTGTTTTCCAATGGCGAATCCAACCTGCGCCCTACCGCCATGCTCACGCGCAACCTGGCGAGCATGGATGTGGAAGAAGCGATTCGCGGCAATCCGATTGACGGTGTGGTGCTGCTGACCGGCTGCGACAAGACCACCCCCGCGCTGCTGATGGGCGCCGCCAGTTGTGATGTGCCGGCCATCGTGGTCACTGGCGGGCCGATGCTCAACGGCAAGCACAAGGGCCAGGACATCGGCTCGGGGACGGTGGTGTGGCAGCTCAGCGAACAGGTCAAGGCCGGCACCATCACCCTGGATGATTTCCTCGCGGCCGAGGGCGGCATGTCGCGTTCGGCGGGCACCTGCAACACCATGGGCACGGCCTCGACCATGGCCTGCATGGCCGAGGCGCTGGGCACTTCCCTGCCCCACAACGCGGCGATTCCGGCCGTGGATGCACGCCGCTATGTATTGGCGCACATGTCGGGCATGCGCGCCGTGGAGATGGTGCGTGAAGACTTGAAGCTGTCGAAGATCCTCACCAAGGAGGCGTTCGAAAACGCTATCCGCGTGAACGCGGCCATCGGCGGCTCGACCAACGCGGTGATTCACCTGAAAGCCATCGCCGGGCGCATCGGCGTCGAACTCGACCTGGATGACTGGACCCGCATCGGCCGCGGTATGCCGACCATCGTCGACCTGCAGCCCTCCGGACGCTTTCTGATGGAAGAGTTCTACTACGCCGGCGGCCTGCCCGCGGTGCTGCGTCGCCTGGGTGAGGCCAATCTGATCCCCCACCCCAACGCCTTGACGGTCAACGGCAAGTCCCTGGGCGAGAACACCCAGGATTCGCCGATCTACGGCCAGGACGAAGTGATCCGCACCCTGGACAACCCGATCCGCGCCGACGGCGGCATCTGCGTGCTGCGTGGCAACCTCGCGCCCCTGGGCGCGGTGCTCAAGCCTTCGGCAGCGAGCCCCGAACTGATGCAACACCGTGGCCGCGCCGTGGTGTTCGAGAACTTCGACATGTACAAGGCACGCATCAACGACCCGGAGCTGGACGTGGATGCCAACTCGATTTTGGTCATGAAAAACTGCGGCCCCAAGGGTTACCCCGGCATGGCCGAAGTCGGCAACATGGGCCTGCCTGCCAAGCTGCTGGCCCAGGGTGTGACGGACATGGTGCGCATTTCCGATGCGCGCATGAGCGGCACCGCCTACGGCACCGTGGTGTTGCACGTGGCCCCGGAAGCCGCTGCCGGCGGGCCGTTGGCAACAGTGAAGGAAGGTGACTGGATCGAACTCGATTGCGCCAATGGCCGCCTGCACCTGGACATTCCAGACGCCGAGCTGGCAGCGCGCATGGCCGACCTGCCCCCAGCACAAAACCTCATCGTCGGCGGCTATCGCCAGCTGTACATCGACCATGTGCTGCAGGCCGACCAAGGCTGTGACTTTGACTTCCTGGTGGGCTGTCGCGGGGCAGAAGTCCCACGGCATTCCCACTAATTGGGATGCTATGATGCGGCGAATCTAAGCCAGAGCCTCCCCGTCGTTATGGATCACCAGCCGCCCAAGCCGCGCAAGAGCCAGCATGCCCAGATCGTTCAGGACCTGGGCATGCACATCGTTTCCGGTCGTTTCAAGCCTGAAGAACGCTTGCCCATGGAAGCTACGCTGTGCGAGGAATACCAGGTCAGCCGCTCGGTATTGCGCGAAGCCACGCGGGTGCTCAGCGCCAAGGGCCTGGTGTATTCCAAGCCACGGGTGGGCGCGGTGGTGCGGCCACGCTTGAAATGGCACCTGCTCGACCCGGACGTGCTGTCCTGGTTGATGCAGTCCACGCCCCACAGCGAGTTCTTCAACACCCTGGCCGGGGTGCGCCGCATCCTCGAACCGGAAATCGCCGCGATGGCCGCGACCACCGCCACCGATGAAGACATCGCCACTATCGAACACGCCTACCAAGGCATGGAAACCGCCAAGACCCACGAGGAGCTGCTACAGGCCGACCTGGACTTCCACCGTGCGATTGCCGACGCCACCCGCAACGACCTGCTCGCCTATATGTGCAACATGCTCTCGCTGCCGTTGCGCGAGTCGATCAACATCACCAACCGCCGTCCGGATATCCAGGGCCTGAGTCTGCCTCGGCACAAAGCGATCCTCACGGCGATCCAGAACCGCGATGCCCTGGGTGCGCGGCATGCGTCGCTGGTGCAACTGGATGACACGCGGGTCGCGCTGGACACGGTGATGAATGTGTTGACGCCGTTGTAACCCCGCGTCATTCCTGACTGTTAACTTTCGCCCAGCTCACGATGCGAAGCGAGCCGCTCGTGCTCTTGCTCTGCTTTTGATCTTGATCTTAGGCGCCCCCCCAAATCACTGGCAAGTGCGCTTACGGTTACTTTTGGCTGGGCCGGCATTCCGGGCTCTTTTCCAAAAGTGACCCGCTGTAAAAGCGGAACCCTGAGCAGCCGTTACCGCAGGAATGGATATGTACTCGGTCTGACACCCTGTGTCGGCTGGCAGGCCGCCATCGCAGGCAAGCCAGCTCCCACAGTTGGAACGCGGGGCGTCAGGTAGAAATGCGTCGGCTGGCAGGCCGTCTTCGCAGGCAAGCCAGCTCCCACAGTTGGAACGCGGGGCGTCAGGTAGATAGGCGCCGTGGCGGGAGCAAGCTCCCTCGCCACAGGCCCTGCGTGGTACCGCAGCTGTTCATCACAGGGTGGAGGCGATGCCCACCTGCACAGTTCGCGGTGCACCGGGGTAAGCGTAGATATTGCCGAACGCGCCCTCTTCATATTCACGGTTGAACAGGTTCTTCACATCCAGGTTCAAGCGCACACGCTCATTGACCTTGTAGTAACCGAGCAGGTCGACCACGGTATAGGCGTCCATGGAGAATGCCGTATTGGCGGTCTGGCCGGCGCGCTGGTCGACGTACTTGCCGCCGGCGCCCAGGCCCAGGCCTTTGAGCGCGCCGTCCTGGAACTCGTAGACGTTGAGCAGGCTGAAGCTGTTGCGCGGGATGTTCATCAAGCGAGTGCCGGAGCGCAGAGTGTTATCACGGGTGACTTCGGCATCTACATAGGCGTAACCGCCGATCACGCGCCATTCGGGCGTGAGGTTGCCTGCAACGTTCAGGTCAAATCCACGACTGCGCACCTGGCCGGCCGCGACATTAAAGGCACTGTCCACCGGATCGGGGGTCAGCACGTTTTTCTTCTCGATCTGATAGATCGCCGCATCCACGCTCAACTGCCGGTCCAGCGCCTCCCACTTGATGCCCATCTCGTAGGACTTGCCCTTCTCCGGCGCAAAACCACCGCCTTCGCGGCTGGCGCCAGTGTTGGGTTTGAACGAACGTGCGGCGTCAGCATAGACCGCGACGGTGTCGGTGAGGTCGTAGATCACACCCACGCGCGGGGTGACGGCGTTATCGGCGGCCTGCCAGCTTTTACCTACATAGTTCTGGTAGTCATGCTCGAAACGCTCGAAGCGGGCACCGGCCAGTACTTTCAGCCGTTCAGTGAGGGCGACCTGGTCCTGTACGAAAGCGGCGTAGGTCTTGAGGTTTTCCTTATCGTGGGTCGGCGTTCGGGTCAGCGCCGGACGGGTTTGACCGTACACCGGATCAAAGATATCGATTGGGTAGGTGCCCGCCGCGGCGCTGGAACGCTGGATAATCGACTTGTAGTCGTAGTCCTCGTACTCGATACCGGTAAGCAAGGTGTGATCGAACCCGCCGGTGGAGAAGTGCCCGGTCAGGTTGAGCTGATAGTCCTTGTCGGTCCATTCCAGCTTGCGGTAGTTGAAGTTGCGTTGCAGGGTCCGGCCATCGGCGCCCAGGCTACCCGGCCCATTGGCCTCAATGGCGTTGCCCTTCAGGCTGCCGTCCAACCATTGAAAACCGCCGCCCAGGGCCCAGTTGTCGCTAAGCACGTGCTCGAAACGCAACTGCGCCATGTTGTTGTCGTTGTGCAGCTTGCCAGCATCCTTGTCGCCCCAGAACGTATCGCGCGAGGGGGTGCCACGCTGGTTGGGGAAACGCGTCAGGCCGCGGTCCAGCGGGTGGTTGTTGCGCATGAAATCGCCTTCGAAGGTCACCTTGGTGTCATCGGTGGCCTGCCAGGTGATCACCGGCGTCACGCCGTAGCGTTCCGTCTCGACGTGATCGCGGAAGGTGTCGCCGCCCTCGCCCACCACGTTCAGGCGATAGGCCAGGCGGCCTTCCTCGTCCAGCGGGCCGGAGGCATCCAGGGTACCGCGCTTCATGCCCTGGTCATTGAGCTGGCTGCCCAGGGTG
The DNA here is from genome assembly GCF_001907715.1 of Pseudomonas sp. BTN1. Taxonomy (NCBI): domain Bacteria; kingdom Pseudomonadati; phylum Pseudomonadota; class Gammaproteobacteria; order Pseudomonadales; family Pseudomonadaceae; genus Pseudomonas; species Pseudomonas sp. BTN1. The sequence continues at coordinate 11,894 of NZ_MPBM01000021.1, forward strand.
ACGGTGCGTTCGGCCAGCGCCTGCTTGGACACCACGTTGAAGGTGCCACCTGGGTCGCCACGGCCGTAGAGCATGGTCGCGGGGCCGCGCAGCACTTCCAGACGCTCGATGGTGTTGGCGTCCGGCATGTTCGGGTAACCGCGGTTGATCGGGAAACCGTTGCGGTAGAACTCACCGGTGGTGAAGCCGCGCACGGTAAAGGTGGTCAGGCCCTGGCCGCCGAAATTGTTGGCGCGGCCCACGCCGCCCGCGTAATCGAGGGCATCCTGCAGGCGCGTTGCACCGAGGTCTTCGACCACGTCCTTGGACACTACGCTGATGGACTGTGGAGTTTCATGAATGGCGGTGTCGGTGCGCGTCGCACTGGCTGAACGTGTGGCGTGGTAGCCCTGCACGGGGCCTTGGGCCGACTCAAGGTCCGCGGTGGCGGTGACATTGGTCGCTTGCAGCTCGATACTGGCGTTCTCGGCAGGTGCCTGCTCTGCCCACGCGAAGGGGGAAAACGCCTGGAGCACACAGATGGAAATCAGGGTACGACGCATGGGTGTAGAACCTAGTGAATGAGCCAGATGGGACGGCAAACCTGCCAAGAATTCGCGGCGCATCATATATCAGCGGATTCTCGTTTGACATCGATTCTCATTTGTTATTTTTCACCGCGTAGGTCGCGAAAAGCGACAGGCGAAAAAAAGCCACTCAATCGAGTGGCTCATGCAACGCGCAGGCGTACCTCAGCGATAGCGTTCCAGCCAATGCGCGTAAGGCGCCGGCAAGGTCCAGGAGGACTTGTCCACGCCCAGCTCCTTGGCAGCAAAGTAGGCCCAATGCGGGTCGGCCAGATGCGCACGCCCTACCGAAACCAGGTCCAGGTGCCCGGCCTGCAAAGCGCCTTGGGCCAGTTGCGGCGTGCCGAAGCCCCAGGCCGAGGTCACCGGAATACCGGCTTCACGGCGCACTCGCTCGGCAATCGGGCCCATGAAGGCCGGGCCCCATGGGATGTTGGTGTCAGGAATGGTAAAGCCGACGCTGACGCTCAACAGGTCCAGGCCCCCGTCCTTGAAACGGCGCGCCAGTTCAATGGACTCGGTGAGGGTCTGCTCATCACGACCGTCGTATTCGATCACGCCGAACCGGGCGGTGAGCGGCAGGTTTTCCGGCCAGACTTCACGCACCGCAGCCAGGGTTTCGAGGAGGAAGCGGCTGCGGTTGTCGAAGCTGCCACCGTAGGCATCGGTACGCTGGTTGGAATGCTCGGAGAAAAAGCTCTGGCCCAAGTAGCCGTGGGCGAAGTGCAGTTCGATCCATTCAAAACCGGCATCGCGAGCGCGGCGGGCCGCGTCGACGAAGTCCTGCTGCACGCGGGCAATGTCTTCCAGGGTCATGGCACGCGGTACGTTGGGCAAGTTGGCACCAAACGCGATGGCAGAGGGGGCGATGGTTTCCCAGCTACGGGCATCAGAGGCCGGGATGTGGTCATCACCTTCCCAGGGGCGGTTGGCGCTGGCTTTACGGCCGGCGTGGGCGATCTGGATGCCCGGCACCGAACCTGCGGCCTTGATGGCTTTGACCATGGGCACGAATGCCTGGGCGTGGGCGTCGCTCCAGATCCCGGCGCAGCCTGGGGTGATGCGTCCTTCAGGGGCGACCGCGGTGGCCTCGACCACCAGCAGGCCGGCACCGCCACGGGCCATGCCGGCCAGGTGGACGTGGTGCCAGTCGTTGACCATGCCGTCGTCGGCCATGTATTGGCACATCGGGGGGATAGCAATGCGATTGCGCAAGGTCACATCTTTGAGTTTGAACGGTTCGAACAAGGCCGACATTGAGAACTCCAGGAAGGGGTGGGTGATTCGATAGTTCGATGGTAATCGAACTATGGTATTGAACGCTACCCCCCTGTTATGATCCGCCCCATGCGAGCCTTCAAACACCCTACCCCCCAAGAATTGACGCTTGAGCGTGTGCTGTACGCCTTGAGCGACCCCGTGCGCCTGGACATCGTGCGCTACCTGGCCAACGTGCCAGAGGCCACCTGTGGCGAACTCGACGGGGGGCGGCCCAAATCCAGCATGTCCCATCACTTCCGGGTATTGCGCGATGCCGGCCTGGTGCACACGCGCAATGTGGGCACCACCCATATGAACTCGTTGCGCCGTGACGAGCTGGAAAGCCGCTTCCCTGGGTTGCTGGCGAGCGTTCTGTCACAGCACTAGACGGCACGCGTCAGGACAAGACCGCCTGTAGCAATGCGCCGTCCAGATGCACACAGTCCTTGCCATTGCGCTTGGCGCCGTACAGGTTCTTGTCCGCCATCTTGAGTACGGCCGACAACTCGTCGCCTGGCGAAAAACGCGCCATCCCCGCACTGCAGGTGTAATGGTGGGGCGCAGGCACGCTGCTGCGGATCGCCTGCAACAAGTCCAGGGCATAATCACAGGCCACCTCCACATCGTCGCCCTGCAATAACACGCCGAACTCTTCCCCGCCGATCCGTCCGAAGCTGTGGCTGCCCTTGGCGTTTTTCAGGCACAGCGCCATGGCGCGCAGAATCTTGTCCCCCACGTCGTGGCCATACAGGTCGTTTTTTTCCTTGAAACTGTCGATATCCAACATGATGAAGTAGCCGCCTCGCTCCCCACCGAGCAACTTCTCGAAGCTCTGCATAAAGGCGCGCCGGTTGAGGATGGACGTCAGGTAGTCGGTCTCGGCCAAGGCGCGAAACTCGCTTTCCACCAGCAATACCGAACGCAGGTTCTTCAAGTAGGAATAACTCAAGATAAACCCGATGGACACCGACGCCGCGCAGAACAGCAGCAAATACACCTCGGTGCCGGCGTATATATCCGCCTGCATGGGCGGCCACAGGATCAGCCAGATCAATAGCGCATCGGCCAGATAATCCTGGACACTGATAAACAAGATCGCACTGCCCACCACCAGGGTCACCGCCAACGGCAAGCCATAGATACGCAACTCTGCGTGCATATGAATCAGATAAGCGAAGCCGACGGACAACAACACCATATAGGTGACTCCCAGCACTCGCCAGAGCAGAAAGTTCGTGGTGGTGGCATGTACCCGGCAAACAATCAGTAGGCCCACCGTGACGGCCAACATATAAAAATCCAACTTCAGGGCCGCAGGAATCAGGAGCATGCCGACCCAGGCAATAATCCCGACCCATTCGGCTTGGGTCACCGCAGGTGACAACAAACTGCGCATTCTGGGCCGCAACTTCAAGTTAGCAGGCATCCTTACGCTCCCATCTCAATAGCATGCAGGCCCATCGCAAATGAAAAGGCCATGAACCGCTTTACCAGGCTGGCAAAGGGTGGCAGAACTTCCAGCCGGGTTTTGGAGTGGGCTTTGAAATAACCCTTTTCGACCCCCTCCTGCACCATACGGATAATGTGGGTCTTGGACACGGAAAGTTGCTTGGCCAAGGCCAGATAGGAAGACGACCGGAAGGTGGCGCGGTCGTTCTCAGGGGCAAAGGCATCGTTGTAGATCGCCAGCATCAACAGATGGCCGGCATCGCGTTTCACCAGCCAATAACATTCGGGCAGCAAGACATCCACCGTCAACTCGGCCGCGAGAATCATGGCAAAACCTTTGAAATAGAGCGCCAGGAACTCACGGTCATCCAAGTCACGCATCTGCCGGAACACTTCCCTTTCGGGATAGAGCAGCGCCAACGACTCCGTGAGGGCGGTGAGCATCAACCGCGCTTCGCGGCAGGCTTCATCCGAGGGTGCATACACCCTGAAGCGACTGTCTTCGGGGTGCGGCGCAACCTCCATGAAACCCAGGGCCCGGAATAGCAAAAAAATCGATTCCAGGCTGTTTTTCGAACAATATTTGCGCGTTACGCACAAGGCTTTAACTTCTGCCAACAACGGAAGCGGTGTGGAAAAGTATTGGCTCAATAATGCAAACGACACCATCAAGCGGCTGTATTTAAGGGCACTCTTGTAGAAAAACGGTCGTTTCGAATAGGGCACGAGCAGCACGTGATAATGCGCTCTCATGCACGATTCAAAATCCTTATGACGTTCGAGCGCTTGCGCGGTATTACACATAGCCAACTTCAACGAACTGACACGCATGAAAGAGCCCTGATCATCCAACTTGATGCCACTGATCTCAGCTACGAAATCCCTGCAGCCCGGCCCCAAAACAAATCACTTCAAAATTCCTGCCATTAATGGCTTTTTGCCTCGAACGCAATGTACAGCGATTGCCGGACAAGACGTCATCAGTACCAAAGTTGTTCCACCGTCAAATGCCCCGTAGCACACACTTACGCGCAACCTTTGGTTACATTCTCTCCGCCTGGCGGTTAGAGGACTAATCGATTCAGCACACTGCGAACCTTCCTTCCTCGACGGCGTCGTAACAGGGGATTGTTGCCAACCGCCCGCCGCGAGGTTCTCGTTTGAAAGCTGCCCTTCTGAAGAAATACCGCCTGATCATCAAGACCATGGGCTATGTGGGCTGGGCGTTGTTCTGGCTGTTGTTGTGGGATGTGGCGGTGACGGTGGATTTCATGCTGTTTCTCACCGCCAAGATCAATTTGCCGCTGATGCCCCTGACCTTGCTCGGCTCGGCACTGGTGGTGCTGATCAGTTTTCGCAACAGCAGCGCCTATAACCGCTGGTGGGAAGCACGCACGCTGTGGGGTGCGATGGTCAACAACTCGCGCAGTTTTGCCCGGCAAGTGTTGACCCTGCTCGATGACGCCCCCGGTGAGGTGAACCCGGTGAAGTCGACGCTGTTGCGCCGTCACGTGGCTTACGTCAACTGCCTGGCTGCGCACCTCAAGGGCCAGCCGTGCCCGGAGGAAGTGCGAGCCTTTATCCCCGCCGAAGAATTTGCGCGCAACGGCGCCACCAATAACTTCGCCAATGACATCCTCACCGGCTCAGCCTCGTTGCTGGCGCGCGAATACCAGGCCGGGCGCCTGGACAGCATCCGCCTGGCGCGGTTGGAGTCGACCCTGGTGGACCTCTCCAACGCCCAGGGCGGCATGGAGCGGATTGCCAACACGCCACTGCCCTACCCTTACGTGTACTTCCCGCGGCTATTCATTTCGCTGTTCTGCCTGATCGTACCGGTGGGCCTGGTGGAATCCCTCGGTTGGTTCACGCCGCTGGCTTCCACAGTCGTGGGCTTCATGCTGCTGGCCATCGAACGCATCGGCACCGACCTGCAAAGCCCGTTCAATTCCAGCGAACACCAGATCCAGATGGAAAGCATCTGCGAAACCATCGAGAAGAACCTGCAGTCGATGCGCCGCGATGCCCTGGTCGGTGACCCGATCGCCTGATTCCCCCCTGCTCAAGTGCCAACTCCCTCGGCCGATATACCGAGGGTACGCATGGCCTCGCCTCTCACAAAAACGCCTGCGACACGCAGCACTAATTTTTCTCCCCTTGCCAAAACTATAAATACCCGCGGGTGAAGTCATGAATATCAAGCAGAAGCTGACATGGGCGTTTGCGGCCATCGCGTGCGTGCCGGTCATCCTGGTCGCCATTATCGTGGTGCTGAATCTGCGCGAGGGTGCGCTGGCCAACTTCCTCGACAGCAGCGGCCGCGAGATCCGCCAGATCGACAATGGCATGCAGCAGTTTTTCGACGGCATCAGCCAGAATGTCGACTTCGTCGCCAAGGACCCGCGCGTGATCGCGGCCAAGAACCTCAAAAGCTATGCCGGCGCCGATGCCGCGCAAATCCCGCTTACGCCGACCAACACAGAGCTGCTGGCGATTTTCGATCAGTTCGCCAAAAGCCACCCCAGCACCGCCTACCTGTCCCTGGGACTGAGCGATGGCGGCTACGCCAGTTGGCCAGACGACGCCAAACTGACGCAATACGACCCGCGCACCCGCCCCTGGTACCAGGCCGCCATCGCAGCGCCAGGCAAGACCGTGCGCACAGGCGCCTACTACTGGGCCCCGGACGATGTGGTGCTGATCGGCACCGTGCGCACCGTCGCGGATGCCACGGGTAACGTCCTTGGGGTGGTTGGCCTGGACGTGTCGCTCAAGCAACTCACCGAGCTGGTGCGCACCATCAAGCTGGGCGACAGCGGCTACCTGATGCTGGTGGAAGCCGACGGCAACGTGCTGGTGGACCCCAGCGATGCCACGCACAATTTCAAGCCCCTGGCGGGCCTGGGCGCGAACTACGCCGAACTGGCCAAGCACGGCGATGGCGTGACCGAGGTGAGCATCGACGGCGTGGCCTACATGGCTAACGTGGTCAGTTCCAAAGACCTGGGCTGGCGCTTTATCGGCCTGATCAAGCGCGACGAAGTGATGGCCGGCGCCACCCGCCTGACGTGGTTGATCGCGGCGATTGCCGCCGTATTGGCCGTGGTGTTCGCCATCGTCGGCGCCAGTTTCGCCCGTGTGATCGTGCGCCCGATTCGCGGCGTGGCCGACGGTTTGCAGGAAATCGCCGAAGGTGAAGGCGACCTCACGCGCCAGCTCAAAGTGCAAGGCAAGGACGAAACCGCTAGCCTGGCCGGCTGGTTCAACCAGTTCCTGAGCATGATCGCGCAATTGGTGCAGCGCATCGGCAACGCCTCCTCAGACCTGCAAACCGCCGCCGCCGACACCAGCGCCGTGGCCAACAATATGAACCAGGCCGCCGGCCGCCAGCGCGAAGCCGTGGAACTGGTGAGCACTGCGTTCAACGAGATGGTCGCCACCGCCAACGAAGTCGCGCGCTCATGCAGCGCCGCCGCCACGAGTGCCGATGAGGGCTATCGCGACGTGCACACCGGCCAGCAGCACATCGGCGAAGCCACCGGCAGCGTGCTCAAGCTCAGCGAAGACCTGCAAAAATCCACACAGACCATGCAGTTGCTCGAGCAAGACAGCCAGAACATCAACACCATCCTTGATACCATCCGTTCGATAGCCGAACAGACCAACCTGCTGGCGCTCAACGCCGCGATCGAAGCTGCCCGCGCTGGCGACCAGGGCCGCGGCTTTGCGGTGGTCGCCGATGAAGTGCGTGCACTGGCGCGTCGCACCGCCGACTCCACCGGCGAAATCGACAGCCTGCTGGGCAACCTCGCCCGCCGCACCCAGGAAGTCACCCAGCAGATGCAAGGCAGCTTGCTGGTGTCCAACACCAGCGTGGAGCGCATCCAGCAGGCCCGCGACAGCTTCGACAAGATCCGTGGTTCGGTGGACTCGATTCGCGACCAGAACACCCAGATCGCCACCGCCGCCGAAGAGCAGCACCAGGTGGCCGAAGAGATCAACCGGCATATCGCGCAGATCCACGCCGACGCGCAGTTGGTGGAAGGCTTTGCGCATTCGGCGCAGACCGGTTCAGGGCGGCTGACGGATATTTCCGGCCAGCTCAATGGGCTGGTGGGGCGCTTCAAGTTCTGATGCCGTGGCGAGGGAGCTTGCTCCCTCGCCACAGAGGTTTGTCGATTGTCTGGGCCACCTACTGACCCCTTCAGAAGAGGGCCGCGCCATCATCGCAGTACCTGCAACAGTCTATTGCAGGACTCAAATGTACTAACTGGTTACTTATCTTGCTAAAATCGCGTCTTTGCCCTCTCTCACTCGAGTCCATTCGACATGAAACGAGCATCGCGCGCCGCTGGCGTCTCTAGATTCTTACTCCTGGGCCTGGGCGTCGTCATCGCCCTGCTCGGCCTTGCGCTGGCCGTCGGCGGCGCCAAATTGGTCAGCCTGGGAGGCTCCTGGTACTTCCTGCTCGGCGGCGTGGCCATGGCCATTTCCGGGCTGTTGATTGCCCGCTGCAAGCCTGCCGGCGCCTGGTTGTTCGCCGCGTTTCTAGTGGCTACTGCCGTGTGGGCGGTGGCCGACGTGGGCCTGGAATACTGGCCGCTGTTCTCGCGACTGTTCATGTTTGCGGTGATTGGCGTGGTTGTGGCGCTGGTGTATCCATTGCTGGCCGGCAAACCGGCGCGGGGTGCCTATGGCGTCGCCGCCGTGTTGGCGCTGGGCGTGGCGGTGGCGGCGGGCAATATGTTTGTCGCGCACCCAAGCGTTGCGCCCACCGGTGCAGGCCCGGGCATGACCCCGGTGGCGGCGGCCGATGCGCAGAAAGATTGGGCCCACTACGGTAATACCGAAGGTGGCAGCCGTTTCGCCGCGCTGGACCAGATCAACCGCGACAACATCGACAAGCTCAAAGTCGCCTGGACCTACCACACCGGCGACGTGGCCATCAGCGACGGCAACGGTGCCGAAGACCAGCTGACGCCCCTGCAGGTCGGCAACAAAGTGTTTATCTGCACCCCGCACAACAACCTGATCGCGTTGGATGCCGACACCGGCAAAGAACTGTGGAAGAACGAAGTCAACGCCAAGTCGGCAGTGTGGCAGCGTTGCCGGGGCATGGCGTATTTCGACGCCAGCGCACCGATTGCCCAGCCGACCCAGCCCAACAGCTCGCCGATCCTGACCGCCAGCGTGCCTGTCGGTGCGCAGTGCCAGCGTCGCCTGCTGACCAACACCATTGATGCACGCCTGATCGCCGTAGACGCCGACACCGGCAAGTTCTGCGAAGACTTTGGCACCCATGGTCAGGTGGACCTCAAGGCCGGCCTGGGCAATGTGCCGGACAGCTACTATCAACTGTCCTCGGCGCCGCTGATGGCCGGCACCACCGTGGTGGTCGGCGGTCGCGTGGCAGACAACGTGCAGACCGATATGCCCGGTGGCGTGATCCGTGGCTTTGACGTGATCACGGGTCAAATGCGCTGGGCGTTCGACCCAGGCAACCCTGAAGACAAGCAGGCCCCGACGGGCGACGCCACCTACGTGCGCAGCACCCCGAACAGTTGGGCGCCGATGTCTTACGACCCACTGATGAACACGGTCTTCCTGCCGATGGGCAGCTCGTCCACCGATATCTACGGTGTGGAGCGCACCCAGCTCAACCACAAATACGGTGCTTCGGTGCTGGCACTCGACGCCTCCACCGGTGCCGAGAAGTGGGTGTACCAGACGGTCCACAACGACCTCTGGGACTTCGACCTGCCGATGCAGCCCAGCCTGATCGACTTCACCCCGCCAGGCAGCGACAAGGCTGTACCCGCCGTAGTCATCGGCACCAAGGCCGGGCAGATCTATGTGCTCGACCGCGCCACGGGCAAGCCGCTGACGGACGTGCAGGAAGTTCCGGTCAAAGCCGCGAACATTCCCAACGAGCCGTATTCCCTGACCCAGCCGAAATCCGTGGGCATGCCGCAGATCGGCGCGCAAACCCTGACCGAGTCGGACATGTGGGGCGCGACGCCGTATGACCAGTTGCTGTGCCGCATCGACTTCAAGGGCATGCGCTACGACGGCCTGTACACCGCACCAGGCACCGATAAATCCCTGAGTTTCCCGGGTTCCCTGGGCGGCATGAACTGGGGCAGCATTTCCACCGACCCGGTGCACGGTTTTATCTTCGTCAACGACATGCGCCTGGGCCTGTGGATCCAGATGATACCGTCGCAGAACAAGGCCCAGGCCTCTTCCGGTGGTGAAGCGCTGAACACCGGCATGGGCGCCGTGCCGCTCAAGGGTACGCCGTATGCGGTGAACAAAAACCGCTTCCTGTCGGTGGCCGGCATTCCGTGCCAGGCGCCGCCGTTCGGTACCTTGACCGCCATCGACATGAAGACGCAAAAGGTCGCCTGGCAAGTACCGGTGGGCACCGTTGAAGACACCGGCCCCCTGGGTATCCGCATGCACCTGCCGATCAAGGTAGGCCTGCCGACCCTGGGCGGTACGCTGTCCACCCAAGGCGGCCTGATCTTTATCGCCGGCACCCAGGACTTCTACCTGCGCGCCTTCAACAGCGGCAATGGCGATGAAATCTGGAAAGCCCGCCTGCCCGTCGGCAGCCAGGGTGGGCCGATGACCTACGTGTCGCCGAAAACCGGCAAGCAATACATCGTCGTCACCGCCGGCGGCGCACGCCAGTCCACCGACCGTGGCGACTACGTGATCGCCTACGCCCTGCCGTAACCGCCCTCTGTTCGCGCGGTGCTCCGGCACCGCGCTTTGTGTTTGGAAAGATCCCCCATGACCCCTACTCCTCATACCGCCTGGCGCCTGGCGCTGGGCCTGGCCTTTGCGGCCGCCCTGCCCGTTCAAGCCGACGACACCACCCTGACCGGCGACTGGGGCGGCCTGCGCCGTGAACTCGACGCGCAAGGTGTGCGCTTTACCGGTGACTACAGCGGCGAGACCGCCTACAACGCCCACGGCGGCCAGCACCGTTCGGCGCGCTACTCGCAAAACGTCAAGCTCGGCGTGCAGTTCGACCTGGGCAAGCTCTACGGTTTTACCAACGGCGACCGCATCCAGCTGACCATCAACGACCGACGCGGCAACAGCGCCTCCGAGAACCTGGTGGGCAACCGCCTGCCGATCCAGGAAAACTACGGTGGCCTCTACACGCGCCTCACCGAACTGAGCTACGAGCGCACGCTGTTCACCCCGGCGCTGAACCTCAAGCTGGGCTATATGGCCATGGGCAATGATCTCGGTGGCCTGGACAGCGGCATCCTGTGCAACTTCATGAACGCCGGCTTCTGCGGGCATCCGCTGAACATGTCCGGCGGCAGTGGCTGGGCCAACTACCCGAATGCGCACCTCGGTGCCCGGTTGAAGTACGACTTTTCGCCCAACTGGCAGCTGCGCGTGGCGGCGTTCAATGTCGACCCGTCCAGCAACGGCAACTCCAGCCGTGCCTGGCACCTGGGACCCAAGCACACCACCGGCACCGTGGTGCCCATCGAGCTTATCTACAAGCATGCGGGCGCACTGCCCGGGGAATACAAGCTCGGGTATTACTACGACAGTTCCGATGTAAAACGCATTGGCAGCAACAAGGACGTCAGCGGGCGCGGCGGTCACTACCTCTTGATCGACCAGGCTGTGTGGGCCTCCCAGTCATCCCAAGGCCGTAGCCTGCACGCCTTCGGGCAGTACTCTGCAGCCAGCCAAGCGGCCTCGCCGTTCACCAAGTGGTATGGCGCAGGCGTGGTGCTGTACAAGCCGTTCGAGGGTCGCCCGCGCGATACCGTCGCCCTGGGCTATGGCCGCGCGGTGCCGAACCCGCGCAGCCGTGATGTACAGGAGCTGGCAGCGTTCAACACCGGCACGGCCTATCCCGACCTGGACACGGCCGAACAGCTGATCGAGCTCAGTTATGGCTACCAGGCCACGCCTTGGCTGACCTTGCGCCCGGATGTGCAATACATCATCGAGCCGGGGGCTTTTTCCGGGGAGAGCATCGACAATGCGCTGGTGCTGGGCTTGCAGGTCAAAGCGGTGTTCTAGTTCGTGCCCTGCTGATACTGACGCGGCGTACAGCCAAATTCGCGGCGAAACACCGTATGCAGGTACTGCGCAGAGGTGAAGCCACAGCGTGCAGCAATGTCGGCAATCGCAAGGCTTTGGTTTTCCAGGCCTTTGGCGGCAGCGGCAAGTTTGAAGCGCAGAATCTCATCATGCACGCTGCAGCCGCGGGCCTTGCGAAAATGCGCTTCCAGGGACGAGCGGGAAACACCGACATAGGCCGCGACCTGATCGGTCTTGATGCCCTGGCAGGCGTACTGGCGGATAAACAACAAGGCCTGCATCACGTAAGGATTGCCTAGGGGTTGATGCAGGCTGGAGGCCTGCACGTTGATGGCGTCCGGCGGCACCAGCACCTGCGTGCCCGTGCAGGGTTTGCCGTGCAGCATCTGATGCAACAGCGCCGCAGCGGTGCGGCCCATGGTCTCGGTGCCCTGGATCACCGAACTGAGCGGCACCCGCGTGAGGGTACGGGTCAGCGGGTCGTTGTCGATGCCGATCAACGCCACCTCCTCCGGCACCGCAATACCCGCCGTCAGGCAGGCTTGCAGCAATTGCCGAGCGCGGGCATCGGTCACCGCGATGATGCCGATAGGCTTGGGCAAACTGTGCAGCCAGGCAATCTGCTGCTCCACCGCGCTGTCCCACAACGGCGCACTGGTGCCCAGGCCGCGATACACCTCTACCTGCAAGCCATCGCGCTGCATCAAGCGGCGAAAAGCTTTCTCACGCTCCTGGGCCCACCGATTGGCCTGGGCTTCGGGCAGGCTGAAACAGGCAAACCGCGTCAACCCCGCCTCCACCAGATGCTCGTAGGCCAGCTTCATCAGGGCATGGTTATCGGTGGCCACATAAGGAATGCCCTTGGGGTACTTGCTGACATCCTCATAAGACCCACCCACCGCCACCACCGGTATCCGACTCCCAGCCAGCGCCTCGCCGATCAGCGGGTCATCGAAGTCAGCAACGATGCCGTCCCCCTGCCAACGCTCGATACCGCGCAGGCGGCAGAGGAAGTCTTCTTCCAGGAACAGGTCCCAGGATGCGCGGGTGCTGCTCAGGTAATTGCCAATGCCGGCGATGATGCCGCGGTCGTAGATCTTGCTGCCGTTGAACAGCAAGGCGATGCGGTGAACGGGCGGTAGGGTTTTCATTGTTTTTGTCCTTAGGCCGGTAGGGACAGACTAACCCTCACCACTCAAAATCGCACTACACCTTGGTGATTTTCATAATCAGCCGCCCAGGTGCCATTGCTAGTATCCAGACACCGCCCAGAACAATAAGGAAAACCCCATGCCGTACTTCCCCGGTGTCGAGAAGGTGCGCTTCGAAGGCCCTGCCAGCACCTCTGCCCTCGCCTTTCGTCACTACGACGCCAACAAACTGATCCTCGGCAAGCCCATGCGGGAGCATCTGCGCATGGCCGCCTGTTACTGGCATACCTTTGTGTGGCCGGGGGCGGATATGTTTGGGATGGGGACGTTCAAGCGCCCGTGGCAGCGCAGTGGCGATCCGATGGAGGTGGCGATCGGCAAGGCCGAGGCGGCGTTTGAGTTTTTTTCCAAGCTGGGTATCGACTACTACAGCTTTCACGACACCGATGTGGCGCCCGAAGGCAGCTCGCTCAAGGAGTACCGCAACCACTTCGCGCAGATGGTCGACCACCTGGAGCGCCATCAGGAACAGACCGGCATCAAGCTGTTGTGGGGCACTGCCAATTGCTTCAGCAACCCGCGCTTTGCCGCCGGGGCCGCGAGCAACCCAGACCCAGAGGTGTTCGCCTTCGCCGCCGCCCAGGTGTTCAGTGCAATGAATGCCACGCTGCGCCTCAAGGGCGCCAACTATGTGCTGTGGGGTGGCCGTGAAGGGTATGAAACTTTGCTCAACACCGACCTCAAGCGCGAGCGCGAACAGCTCGGGCGTTTTATGCGCATGGTGGTTGAACACAAGCACAAGATCGGCTTCAAGGGTGACCTGTTGATCGAGCCCAAGCCCCAAGAGCCGACCAAACACCAATACGATTACGACAGCGCCACCGTGTTCGGCTTCCTGCATGAGTACGGCCTGGAACACGAAATCAAAGTGAACATCGAGGCCAACCACGCGACGCTGGCCGGGCACAGTTTTCATCATGAGATCGCCACCGCCGTGTCGTTGGGGATCTTCGGCAGCATCGACGCCAACCGCGGCGACCCGCAGAACGGTTGGGACACCGACCAGTTCCCCAATAGCGTCGAGGAGATGACCCTGGCCACCTATGAAATTCTCAAGGCGGGCGGGTTCAAGAACGGCGGCTATAACTTCGATTCCAAGGTGCGCCGCCAGAGCCTCGACGAGGTGGACCTGTTCCATGGGCATGTCGCCGCCATGGATGTGCTGGCCCTGGCGTTGGAGCGTGCGGCGGCGATGGTGCAGGACGACCGCTTGCAGCAGTTCAAGGACCAGCGCTATGCCGGCTGGAGCCAACCATTGGGCCAGGCGGTGTTGGCCGGTGAGTTCAGCCTGGAGTCATTGGCTGAACATGCCTTTGCCAACGCGCTGGACCCACAGGCGGTGAGTGGGCGCCAGGAGATGCTTGAAGGCGTTGTGAATCGGTTTATCTATCGGTGACATTTGCACGACAAATCTCTGCACAGAGCGTCGAGTGACGCTCTACAGTTCAACCCGCACCACGCTGTGTCTTTCCAACAACAATAAAAGGACGCACCACCATGAAGTCATTCAAACCTGCCCTGCTCGCCGCAGCCCTGGCACTGCTCGCCCTGCCGGTGATGGCCGACCCTGCGCACCCGAAAATCGGTTTTTCCATCGACGACCTGCGCCTGGAGCGCTGGTCCCGCGACCGTGATTACTTTGTTGCCGCCGCGCAGAAGCTCGATGCCAAGGTGTTCGTGCAGTCTGCCGATGCCAACGAGCAGAAGCAGATTGCCCAGATCGAAAACCTGGTCTCCCGGGGCGTCGATGTGATCGTGATCGTGCCGTTCAACGCCACGGTGCTGACCAATGCGGTGGCCGAAGCCAAGAAAGCCGGGATCAAGGTGGTGTCCTATGATCGCCTGATCCTCAATGCCGACATCGACGCCTATATTTCCTTCGATAACGAAAAAGTCGGCGAGATGCAGGCCAGCGGCGTGTTGCAAGCAGCGCCCAAGGGCAATTACTTCCTGCTGGGCGGCGCGCCGACGGACAACAACGCCAAGGTGCTGCGCGAAGGTCAGATGAAGGTGCTGCAACCGGCCATCGACAAAGGCGATATCAAGATCGTCGGCCAGCAATGGGTCAAGGAATGGAACCCCACCGAGGCCTTGAGCATTGTCGAAAACGCCCTGACCCGTAACGACAACAAGATCGACGCCATCGTCGCCTCCAACGACGCCACCGCCGGCGGTGCGATCCAGGCCCTGGCCGCGCAGAAACTGGCGGGCAAGGTACCGATCTCCGGCCAGGACGCTGACCTCGCGGCGATCAAGCGCGTGATCGATGGCACCCAGACCATGACCGTGTACAAACCGCTCAAGCTGATCGCCACCGAAGCGGCCAAACTTTCGGTGCAGTTGGCACGCAGCGAACAGCCGACCTACAGCTCGCAATACGACAATGGCAGCAAGAAGGTCGACACCATCCTGCTTACGCCGACGCCGTTGACCAAAGCCAACATCGACCTGTTGGAAAAGGACGGTTTCTACACCAAAGAGCAGATCGCCGGGCAATGACCGTGGCCGCCGATTACCTGCTACAAATGAACGGCATCGTCAAAAGCTTTGGCGGTGTCAACGCCCTCAACGGCATCGACATCAAGGTCAAACCTGGGGAGTGTGTGGGCCTGTGCGGTGAAAACGGTGCGGGTAAATCCACCTTGATGAAGGTGCTGTCGGCGGTCTACCCGCACGGCACCTGGGAGGGGGAAATCCTCTGGGATGGGCAGCCGCTCAAGGCCCAGTCCATCCGCGAAACCGAGGCCGCCGGGATTGTCATCATTCATCAGGAACTGACCCTGGTGCCCGACCTGTCGGTGGCCGAGAACATTTTCATGGGCCACGAACTGACCCTGCCCGGTGGGCGCATGAACTACCCGGCGATGTTGCACCGCGCCGAGGCGTTGATGCGTGAACTCAAGGTGCCGGACATGAATGTGGCGCTGCCGGTGTCGCAGTATGGCGGCGGCTACCAGCAATTGGTGGAGATCGCCAAGGCGCTGAATAAACAGGCGCGCCTGTTGATCCTCGACGAGCCCTCCTCGGCCCTGACCCGTGGCGAAATCGAGGTGCTGCTGGACATTGTCCGGGGCCTCAAGGCCAAGGGCGTGGCCTGTGTGTATATCTCGCACAAGCTCGATGAAGTGGCGGCGGTGTGCGACACCATTGCAGTAATTCGCGACGGCAAGCACATCGCGACCACCGCCATGGCAGACATGGACATCCCCCGGATCATCACGCAGATGGTCGGCCGCGAAATGAGCAACCTCTACCCCACCGAGCCCCATGAGGTGGGCGAGGTAATTTTCGAGGCGCGTAACGTCACCTGCTACGACGTCGACAACCCCAAGCGAAAGCGCGTCGACGACATCTCCTTCGTGCTCAGGCGCGGTGAAATCCTTGGCATCGCCGGCTTGGTGGGGGCCGGGCGCACGGAGTTGGTCTCGGCGTTGTTCGGTGCCTACCCCGGGCGCTACAGCGCCGAGGTGTGGCTGGAGGGTCAGGTGATCGACACGCGCACGCCGCTCAAGTCGATCCGCGCGGGGCTGTGCATGGTGCCCGAAGACCGCAAGCGCCAAGGCATCATCCCCGACCTGGGCGTGGGCCAGAACATCACCCTGGCGGTGCTGGACACCTACGCGCACCTGACCCGCATCAACGCCGAAGCCGAACTGGGCAGCATCGACCAGCAAATCAGCCGCATGCACCTCAAGACCGCCAGCCCGTCGCTGCCGATCACCAGCCTCTCAGGCGGCAACCAGCAAAAGGCCGTGCTGGCGAAAATGCTGATGACCAAGCCCAAGGTGCTGATCCTCGACGAACCTACACGTGGCGTGGACGTTGGGGCCAAGTACGAGATCTACAAACTGATGGGCGCGTTGGCGGCCGAAGGCGTGTCGATCATCATGGTGTCCTCGGAATTGGCCGAAGTGCTCGGCGTGTCCAACCGCGTACTGGTAATTGGTGACGGCCAGTTGCGCGGGGATTTCATCAATGACGGGCTCACCCAGGAACAGGTGCTCGCCGCTGCGCTCAGCCAAAACAATAACAATCGGAAGACCGCGTAGATGAATCAGGTCAAACACCTTTTTACCCGCTACAAGATGCTCGCGCTGGTGATCGCCGTGGCGTTCATCTGGTTGTTTTTCAGTTGGCAGACCGAGGGTGGTTTTCTCACCCCGCGCAACCTCTCCAACCTGCTGCGGCAGATGTCGATCACCGGGATATTGGCGTGCGGCATGGTGCTGGTGATTATCAGCGGCGAGATCGACTTGTCGGTGGGCTCGTTGCTCGGACTGTTGGGCGGGCTGGCGGCGATTCTGGATGTGGTCTATCACGTGCCGCTATTGGCCAACCTGAGCCTGGTGGCGCTGTGCGGCTTGATGATCGGCTTGGCCAACGGCTACATGACCGCTTACCTGCGCATCCCCTCGTTCATCGTCGGCCTGGGCGGAATGTTGGCGTTTCGCGGGATTCTGCTGGGGATTACCGGCGGCACCACCATTGCGCCGGTGTCGCCGTCGCTGGTGTATGTGGGCCAGGGGTATTTGCCCCACAACGTCGGCATCGGGCTTGGCGTATTGTTGTTTGCCCTGACACTGTTCCTCACCTGGAAACAACGGCGCAACCGTGCGCTGCATGGGTTGGCCGCGCATTCACGGCTGCGCGATGCACTGCGCGTGGTGCTGATTGGCGCGGTGCTCGCAGGCTTTGTCACCACCCTCAACCGCTACGACGGCATCCCCGTGCCGGTGCTGCTGTTGCTGGCGCTGCTGGGGGTGTTCAGCTATGTCACGCACCAGACTGTGTTCGGCCGCCGGGTGTATGCGGTGGGCAGCAATATGGAGGCCACGCGGCTGTCGGGCATCAATGTGCAAGCGGTGAAACTGTGGATCTTCGGCATCATGGGCGTGATGTGCGCCCTCGCCGGCCTGGTCAACACCGCGCGCCTCGCGGCGGGCTCACCGTCGGCGGGCAACATGGGCGAACTCGACGCCATCGCCGCGTGCTTTATTGGCGGCACTTCGATGCGGGGTGGGTCGGGCACGGTGTATGGCGCGCTGCTGGGGGCGCTGGTGATTACCAGCCTGGACAACGGCATGTCGATGCTGGATGTGGACAGCTACTGGCAGATGATCGTCAAGGGCAGCATTTTGGTGCTGGCGGTGTGGGTAGACGTGAGTACGCGCTCGGGCAGGCGATAACTCGTCCGCCAGAACACCACCGATCACCTGTGGGAGCTGGCTTGCCTGCGATGGCGGTCTGTCAGCAGTAAAACGGTAGCTGACCCACCGCCATCGCAGGCAAGCCAGCTCCCACATTGATCGTATTGCACGCTTGGGTTAGTGGCATTTGGTCATGGTTTGTAAAGGGCCAGCAAGGCGTGTCCCTTTAAATTGCAGGACGTTTCCTAGACAATCCTTGCCGCCTTGTGCCTGCTGGAATCGGTGGCTAGTCTGCGGTCCGTCACTGCCAAATCAGTGATCGGGTTTAGTCGCCCGGATTCGAGCAAGCGTTTGGTCCCATAACGTTTTTATGGTGGCTGTGCGCGGGGCACCTTCGGGTGCGCCGGATGCTCTGGACCGGTCGACTAACCTGCGTACAGC
>NZ_MPBM01000022.1:0-93281 GCF_001907715.1 Pseudomonas sp. BTN1
TGCTCGCCCACAAGGCCTGGGAGCAGAACCTGGGCGAGCAAGCGGTGAAGGTGGCGATCACCGACGGTCAGGAGCAGTTCGGCCAGTTCCCTATCGAAGGGGTGTTGAGCCTGCAACTGGGGCGCTTTACCGATATCGACGCGGATTTCTGGATCAACCAGTTCGACGGCAACGGCAGCGTGATCGCCAGCGAACACTTGAGCCAGAAAGACGTGCGCACCAAGAACAACCAGCTCAACTACCTGGACGGCGGCCACCTGGCGCTGCTGATCAAGATCACCTCGCTGACCGCCAAGCCACCCAGCGCACCACCGCCCGACCTTCAGGACTGATTGCGCGCCATGCCCCTGACGTCGTCGTTGACCAAACCCCTGGCCCCTTCGTGGGCCAATCGCTTCAAAGAGCAAAGCCTCGAGCGCGGGCGACGCTACGCCCTGGAGAACCGCGTGCGCATCGTCGAGTGCGGCGACAGCACCATCACCGCCAGCTGCGAAGGCTCGGGCGGTAATGTTTACCGCCAGACCATCTCACTGCGCGAATCGGCCAAGGGCCTGCTGATCTTGGTAGACAGCCGCTGCACGTGCCCGGTGCACACCAACTGCAAACACATCGCGGCGGTGCTGCTCAAGGTCCAGGAAACCCTGGCCTACCCGGCAGCGGCTCAGGATGCGCAGCTGCTGGAGAAGCTCCAGGCGGTGCTCGATAACCGCGTGGTCCTGCCGCAAGTGGTGATGGACGACGTGCAACCGGTGCCACGCCTGTGGCTGGCCAGCGTGGAGTTCAGCGCGTTCGAACCGCGCAACGGCAAGATGCAGCGCTATATCCAGCACCGTGCGGCGTTGTCGTTCAACTACCTGGGCAACTATGTCAGCGGGCAAAAAAATGCTGACATCATTGTGCGCCAAGAGACGCAGAGCCTGCGGATCAAGCGCCATCCCGAGCAAGAACAGGCCTATCGCGAACACCTGCGCCTGCTTGGCTTCAAGATCGCCACGCGCCAGAGCAAGGCCCTGCCGGAAAGCGCCGGCGAGCTCTTCGAAATGGTCAATGACAGTGCCTGGCTGAACTTCACCCTCAATGTGTCGCCCACTTTGCGTGCCGAGGGCTGGGAGCTGCAGATCGATGAAGACTTCGGCTTTGATCTCAGCCCCGTCGATGACTGGTATGCCACGGTCGATGAAGGGCCGGAACGCGATTGGTTCGACCTGGAGCTGGGCATCATCGTCAACGGCGAACGTTTGAGCCTGCTGCCGATCCTGCTGAACCTGATGCGCTCCCACACCGAGATCCTCAACCCGGAGAAACTGGCGCGGCGCCGCGATGAAGAGCTGATCCTGGTGAACATCCCCGGCCTGCCCAACGGCCACGGCCCGCTGCAAGTGGCGCTGCCCTACGGCCGCTTGAAGCCGGTGCTGGCGACCCTCGGCGAGTTTTACCTGCAGGAAGCCGGCACCACCGCGCTGCGCCTGGCCAAGGCCGACGCCATACGCCTCAACCCGCTGGAAGACCTGCCACTGCAATGGGAAGGCGGCGAGAAGATCCGCAACTTCGCCCAGCGCCTGCGCGATATCAAGGATTTCACCTGCGTGGCGCCCGAAGGCCTGAATGCGACCTTGCGCCCCTACCAGCTGGAAGGTCTGAGCTGGATGCAGTCGCTGCGCCAACTGGAGGTGGGTGGGATACTTGCGGATGACATGGGCCTGGGCAAAACCTTGCAGACCCTGGCGCACATCCTCACCGAAAAAAACGCAGGGCGCCTTGATCGGCCGTGCATGGTCGTGATGCCTACCAGCCTGATCCCGAACTGGCTCGATGAAGCCGCGCACTTCACCCCGCAGTTGAGAGTGCAGGCACTTTATGGCGCGGGGCGTAAGAAACATTTCGCCAACCTGAATGACTACGACCTGCTGCTGACCACCTACGCCCTGCTGCCCAAGGACATTGAACAGCTCGCCGCCCTGCCCTTGCACGTCTTGATCCTGGATGAAGCGCAGTACATCAAGAACCCGTCCAGCAAGGCGGCCCAGGCCGCACGCGAGCTGAATGCACGCCAGCGCCTGTGCCTGAGCGGCACGCCTTTGGAAAACCACTTGGGCGAACTGTGGTCGCTGTTCCACTTCCTGCTGCCGGGCTGGCTGGGCGACGTGAAGAGCTTCAACCGTGATTACCGCGTGCCGATTGAAAAACGTGCCAGCGAGGTGCGATTGCAGCACCTCAACGGTCGGATCAAACCCTTCCTGCTCCGCCGCACCAAGGAACAAGTGGCAACCGAACTGCCACCCAAGACCGAAATCATCCACTGGGTCGACCTCAACGAGGCCCAGCGCGACGTGTACGAAACCATGCGCCTGGCCATGGATAAAAAGGTCCGCGACGAGATCACCCGCAAGGGCGTGGCTCGCAGCCAGATCATCATCCTCGAAGCCCTGCTCAAACTGCGCCAGGTGTGCTGCGACTTGCGCCTTGTCAACGACGCCACCCTGCCCGCCCGTGGTAGCAGCTCGGGCAAGCTCGACAGCCTGATGGACATGCTCGACGAGCTGTTTGCCGAAGGCCGCCGGATCCTGCTGTTCTCACAGTTCACCTCGATGCTGAGCCTGATCGAGGCCGAACTGAAAAAGCGCGGCATTGCCTACGCCCTGCTGACCGGCCAGACCCGGGATCGACGTACACCGGTGAAGGATTTTCAGAGCGGCAAGCTGCAGATCTTTTTGATCAGCCTGAAGGCTGGCGGCGTGGGCTTGAACCTGACCGAAGCCGACACGGTTATCCACTACGACCCCTGGTGGAACCCAGCCACGGAAAACCAGGCCACCGACCGTGCATACCGCATCGGGCAGGAAAAGCCGGTGTTCGTGTACAAGATGATTGCCCGGGGCACGGTAGAGGAGAAAATCCAGCACTTGCAGAAGGAGAAGTCCGATCTGGCTGCGGGCGTGCTGGATGGGCGAACCACGGGGGATTGGCAGTTGGGGAATGAGGAGATTGAAGCGTTGTTTGCGCCGTTGCCCAATAAGCAAGAAAAGCGCTGACTGTTCGGCCGCCTTCGCGAGCAAGCCCGCTCCCACACCTGACTGTATTCACAAATCAAAATGTGGGAGCTGGCTTGCCTGCGATGGCCGCGCTTCGGTTTTCAGTCGATCTACTGCGCATCGCGCAACGCAGTAAGCGCTGTCAGCCAACGCGGGTCCTGCTTATAGTCCGTCGAGGCAACCGCCTGCCCACGCATACGCGCAATCCGCGCCGATGGCGTGACCTTCATCCGCTGTGCTGCACTCAGCGCCAGCTCGGCCGCCGCACGGTCATTGCACACCAAGCCCATGTCACAACCGGCGGTCAGCGCCGCTTCGATACGGCTGGCCGCATCGCCGACCACATGGGCGCCGGCCATGGACAGGTCATCGCTGAAGATTACCCCGTCAAACTGCAACTCACCGCGCAGGATATCCTGCAACCAGCGACGCGAAAAACCTGCAGGCTGGGCATCGACCTGCGGGTAGATGACGTGCGCCGGCATCACGGCGGCCAATTGCTTGCTCAGGCGTGCGAAAGGCACCAGGTCATTGGCGCGAATCTGCTCCAGGCTGCGTTCATCATTGGGAATGGCGACGTGGGAATCGGCCTCGGCCCAACCATGGCCAGGGAAGTGCTTGCCGGTGGCGGCCATACCGGCGCTGTTCATGCCACGGATAAAGGCACCCGCGAGCACGGCAGCGCGCTCGGGGTCGCCTTCGAAAGCACGGGTACCGACCACGGCGCTGCGTTGGTAGTCGAGGTCCAGCACGGGGGCAAAACTCAGGTCCAGGCCCACCGCCAGCACCTCGGTGGCCATGATCCAGCCGCACTGTTCGGCCAGGTATTCAGCGTTGGGGTTATCCGCCAGCGCACGCATGGCCGGCAGGCGCACGAAGCCTTGGCGCAGACGCTGCACGCGACCGCCCTCCTGGTCCACGGCCAACAGCAAGTCCGGGCGCACTGCACGAATCGCGGCGCTCAACTCGCGAACCTGGCGCGGGTGCTCGATATTGCGCGCAAAAATAATCAGGCCGCCCACTTCCGGTTGGCGCAACAGATGACGATCCTCGGCCGTGAGCCAGGTACCGGCGACGTCGACCATCAAAGAACCTTGCAGGGCAGCAGTCATAAACCTTCCTTAAATAACGCACACAACCCGTCGTCCTTGCCAGGCACGGCAAGGACGACGGGTTGCGAATAAATAGCTGAAAATCGGCATGGCGGCTAGCTTAGCGGATGCAAGCGGCCGCGCCCACCCGCAGCGATCAAACCTTGGCGGCGACCGGTACGGCTTTGCTGCGTGGGCGCAACTGGGCGGCGGCCATGGCAGGGTCGCTGACGCCGGTTTCGGCGCGCATGCCAGCGGCAAGGAACGGCACCATCAGGCGCATGACTTGCTCGATGGACGTGTTCACACCGAAATCGGTCTCGGCAATTGCCCGCAGCGCCTTGATACCCGACATGCTGAAAGCTGCGGCACCGAGCATGAAATGCACACGCCAGAACAGCTCGATAGGTGGAATACGCGGGGCCGCTTCGTTGACCAACAGCATATAGCGGCGGAACACCTTGCCGTACATGTCTTCCAGGTAGCGGCGCAAGTGGCCCTGGCTCTGGCTGAACGCCAGGCCCAGCAGGCGCATGAAGATCGACAGGTCGTTGCCGCTGCGAGGCTGCACGACCAAGGCTTGCTCCACGAGGATTTCCAGCAGCTCTTCCAGGCTGGGCTTGTGATCGGCCTTGGCCTGGCGGCGTTCCAGCTCACGGTCGAGGCTTGTGCAGAACGGGCCCAGAAAGCGTGAGAACACCGCCTGGATCAGGGCCTTTTTCGAGCCGAAGTGGTAATTCACAGCGGCCAGGTTGACCCCAGCCTTGCTGGTGATCAGGCGCAATGAAGTTTCAGCAAATCCTTTTTCCGCGAACAATTGCTCGGCAGCATCGAGAATGCGTTCAACGGTTTCCGACTGGGCCATGGCTACTCCGCCTGACAAACACTTGTTTGAAACATACGTTTCAGAGTGTGTCTTGTCAAGCCTGCGGGTCCGCTTTGCGGCTGGTCAGTCATCTGATTCATCGCTATTTAATCACATCCTTGCAGCTGTGTAGGCAGCGCCGCTTCTGCTCTGTAGGACGGCTGACGGATGACCGTCCAGCGGGGCCATTAAAAAGGATGATTGCCAAGCGCAGTTCACTGTATATAATCCCAGTCACTGTATAAAAAGACAGAGCGATCAACATGCTAAAACTGACGCCACGCCAAGCTGAGATTCTGGCTTTTATCAAGCGCTGCCTTGATGACAATGGTTACCCGCCTACCCGTGCGGAGATTGCCCTGGAACTGGGGTTCAAGTCCCCGAACGCCGCCGAGGAACACCTCAAGGCCCTCGCTCGCAAAGGTGCGATCGAGATGACCCCGGGTGCTTCGCGAGGTATTCGCATCCCTGGCTTCGAAGCCAAGGCCGACGAGTCGACATTGCCGATCATCGGTCGCGTCGCCGCAGGTGCGCCGATCCTGGCGCAGCAGCACGTCGAGGAATCCTGCAACATCAACCCGACCTTCTTCCACCCTCGCGCCGACTACCTGTTGCGTGTGCACGGCATGAGCATGAAGGACGTGGGCATCTTCGACGGCGACCTGCTGGCCGTGCATACCACCCGCGAAGCCCGCAATGGCCAGATCGTCGTGGCCCGTATCGGCGACGAGGTCACGGTCAAACGCTTCAAGCGCGAAGGCAGCAAGGTCTGGCTCCTGGCCGAAAACCCTGAGTTTGCCCCGATCGAAGTCAACCTGAAAGACCAGGACCTGGTGATCGAAGGCTTGAGTGTCGGCGTCATTCGCCGCTAAAGGAGGCATCATGCAGCTCGTGCACACCCCACAACATACACAACTGTCGCTGTTCGAGGCCTTCATGGCCCAGCCCCTTGCGCCAATCCTCAAGGAAACGGTCGAAGCCCCCTGGGGCGGCGAACCTGAGGCGTTCAGTGAACTGTCGTTGCGCGGTGCGGCTGAGAGCTGCCTGAACCTGCTGGCACCTATCCTGCGCGAATTGAGCGAAGATCAGGACGCCCGCTGGCTGACACTGATCGCCCCGCCCGCCAGCCTCACCCAGGCCTGGCTGCGGGACGCTGGGCTCAACCGTGAGCGTATCCTGTTGCTGCAACCACGCGGCGCGCAAAGTGCCCAGCAGCTAACCTGCGAAGCCTTGCGCCTGGGCCGCAGCCATACGGTGGTGAGCTGGTTGAACCCGCTGAATGCCAGCGCCAAGCAGCAACTGATCAGTGCTGCGCGCACGGGTGATGCACAGAGTTTGAATATTCGATTGGGGTAATGATGGCGCGCCACAGAAGCAGCCGTCACAAAGGACTCAGTGAAGAACGCGCGGCCCTTCATCTTTCTCCGGCTCGCCTTCGGCAAGGCGACCTGCCATCTGCACGCCCACGCTCAACATGGCTTTAGCCACTTCGACGTGCTGGCCTTGCAGGAAGACCTTGGCGTCTTCGGAGAAATCCAGAATAACCAGAGAACCCTCGTCCTCAGCCCGGCGCAGTTCGATTCGGCCGTCAGGCAGTTCAACAATTTCCAGAAAGGACGTTGGCATAAAAGTCTGTTCTCCACGAAAGGCCTGGGATTATATCAGTCATCCACCCAGCCTCGCAGGGGATATGGAAAGGTTTGTTTACGGTGTGATGAATGGCGCCCTAGGGAACACGCGTCTCTATGTGGGAGCTGGCTTGCCTGCGATGGCGGAGTATCAGCGCATAATCAGCAAACTAACCCACCGCTATCGCAGCATAAGTACCTATACAACTTTGCAGGCTAAAGCAGCCAACGGTAACCACGATGCGAAGCGAGTAGCTTTTGATCTGCTTTTGATCTTGATCTCAGGCGCCCCGTTAAACCACGCTGGCATTCCGGCTTTCCACAGTGACCCGCCGTCAGGCGGAGCCCTAAGTGGCCGTTGCCGCAGGAATGAATATGTACTCGGTATAACAGGGTCGCCTGTCAGGCCGCCATCGCAGGCAAGCCAGCTCCCACAGGTTGAACGCAGGGCATCAGATCGATAGGTGTCGGCTGGCAGGCCGTCATCGCAGGCAAGCCAGCTTCCACATTTGCTTAGTGCAACCCCTTCAGCACTCGTTGAGCCCTTCACGAAAACGCAGCGCCATCTTTTTCAGCTCCTGGCGCCAGCCTTCCAACTCCTCACGGCTCAAAGGCTTAGGCTCATCCTGTTCCAAGGCCACGGCGACGATCAGCGGCTGGGTGACATCACCTTTAGGCACATGGGGAATACGCGGTGGTTGAAACATATCCGCATGGGCTTTGAGCAGCCGTGCCACCCAACTGTCGGGGCTTTGGGCCATTTCCACCAGCTCGGCCAACTCGGGGATCGCCATGGAATCCAGCACTTCACGATTCATGATCATTTCTGCACGCGGCGCACCGGCCTGGGGTAGGCGGTAGAACCCGGCGATCTCATGGCACAGCCCCAGCAAGGCACCGTACAGGTGGAACAACGCCGCTTCGCGCCCCGCCTGTACCAGCGCGATGGCGTTCATCTCTTTCCCTTCCTCGGCACGGCCAAGGGCCTCCAAGGACAAACCCGCGAAGTAAATTTTCTGATTGGTACGGGTATAGAGTTCGTTGGCCATGACGGCAATCTCCACAACGAATAGGCGTGATGCTGGCTGTGTAGGAGCGAGCTTGCTCGCGAAAAACTTCCAGGCACCGCAGGGTGCCAGGTTTCCCGCGTTTTCGTTAACGATCTTCGCGAGCAAGCTCGCTCCTACAGTAAGCAAAAGCCGTCTATACAGACGGCTTTTGGCGTTAACAGACTAGCGGATCAAGCGCCCTGGCGCTTGTCCTCGACCTTCCACTTGCCGCCGTCGTAGAACGCTTTCCAGCCAGTAGGCTTGCCGTCCACTTCGGTCTGCACGTACTGCTCCTTGGTCTTGCGGCTGTAGCGGATCACGGCTGGGCGACCATCCGGGTCCTTTTTCGGCGCTTCACACAGGAAGTGGTACTTCGGATCGATCTCGTCCTTGTGCGGCGCGATCTCCATCACCAGTGGCGCACGGGTCTCGCGGTTTTTCGGGAACTGGCTCGCAGCCAGGAACAGCCCCGAAGCGCCGTCACGCAGGATGTAGGTGTCGTTGACCTTCTCGCACTTGAGTTCAGGCATCTTCACCGGGTCCATCTTCGGCGGCGCCGCATCACCGCTTTTCAGCAGCTTTCGGGTGTTCTTGCAGGTTGGGTTGGTGCACCCGAAGAACTTGCCGAAACGGCCAGTCTTGAGCTGCATCTCGCTGCCGCACTTGTCGCATTCCAGGCTCGGGCCTTCATAGCCCTTGATGCGATAGGTGCCCTCTTCGATCTCGTAGCCGTTGCAATCCGGGTTGTTACCACAGATGTGCAGCTTGTGCTTCTCGTCCAGCAGGTAGGCGTCCATCGCCGTGCTGCAGATCGGGCAGCGGTGCTTGCCACGCAGCACCAGCGACTCGGACTCACCCTCGTCGTCAGCCGCGATTTCATCGCCCGGCACCAGGTTGACGGTCGCCTTGCAGCGCTCTTTGGGCGGCAGGCTGTAGCCCGAGCAACCGAGGAACACGCCGGTGGAGGCGGTACGAATCTGCATCGGTCGACCGCAGGTAGTGCACGGAATATCCGTCATCACCGGCTGGTTGGCGCGCATCCCGTTCTCGGGGTTCTCGGCCACTTCAAGCTTTTTCTTGAAGTCGCCGTAGAACTCATCCAGCACGTTTTTCCAGTCGCGTTCGCCCTGGGCCACGTCATCGAGGTTCTCTTCCATGCCGGCAGTGAAGCCGTAATCCATCAAGTTGGAGAAACTCTCCGACAGACGCTCGGTGACGATGTCACCCATCTTTTCCGAATAGAAACGACGGTTATGCAGCGCAACGTAGCCACGGTCCTGGATGGTGGAGATGATTGCCGCGTAGGTCGACGGACGACCGATACCGCGCTTCTCCATCTCTTTCACCAGGCTGGCTTCGGAATAACGCGCCGGCGGCTTGGTGAAGTGCTGGGACGGGTCGAGCTTGATCAGCTTCAGCGTGTCGCCCTGGGCCATGTCCGGCAGCACATCATCATCGCCAGGCTTGGCGATCTGCGGCATCACACGGGTGTAGCCATCGAACTTGAGGATACGGCCCTTGGCACGCAGCTCGAAATCGCCCGCGCCCACGCTGACGGTAGTAGACAGGTATTGCGCCGGCAGCATCTGGCAAGCCAGGAACTGGCGCCAGATCAGCTCGTAGAGGCGCTCAGCGTCGCGCTCCATGCCGCTCAGCTTGGCAGGCGTGGTGTTGGCGTCGGAAGGACGAATCGCTTCGTGTGCCTCTTGTGCGCCTTCCTTACTGCTGTAGACGTTCGGCTTCTCCGGCAGGTAGGTCTTGCCGAATTCGCTTTCAATATAGGTACGCGCCATCGCCACCGCGTCTTGCGACAGGTTGGTGGAGTCCGTACGCATATACGTGATGTAGCCAGCCTCATACAGACGCTGGGCCATCATCATGGTCTTCTTCACCCCGAAGCCCAAACGGTTGCTCGCGGCCTGTTGCAGGGTGGAGGTGATGAACGGCGCCGACGGCTTGCTGCTGGTCGGTTTGTCTTCACGCTTGACGATGCTGTAGCTGGAGGCCTTGAGCTTCTCCAGCGCGGCCATGGCCTGGGCTTCGTTCAGCGGCTTGAAGGCTTCGCCTTTTTCACGGGCCACTTCAAAGCGCACATTGGCGCCCTTGGCAGTGCCGAGGTCGGCGTGGACTTCCCAGTATTCTTCAGGGATGAACGCACGGATCTCGCGCTCACGCTCAACCACCAGCTTGACCGCTACCGATTGCACACGGCCGGCGGACAGGCCACGGGCGATCTTCGCCCACAGCAGTGGCGAGACCATGTAGCCGACGACGCGGTCGAGGAAGCGACGGGCCTGCTGGGCGTTGACACGGTCGATGTCCAGCTCGCCCGGCTTGGAGAAGGCTTCCTGGATGGCTTTCTTGGTGATTTCGTTGAACACCACGCGCTTGTAGCGGCTGTCATCACCGCCGATGGCTTCGCGCAGGTGCCAGGCAATGGCTTCCCCTTCGCGGTCCAAGTCCGTCGCGAGATAGATGGTGTCAGCATCTTTGGCGAGCCGGCGCAGCTCTTCGATGACCTTTTCCTTGCCCGGAAGGATTTCGTACTTGGCCTTCCAGCCATGGTCCGGGTCCACACCCATGCGCGAAACCAGTTGCTTGCGCGCTTTTTCTTTAGGCGTGAGTACCGGACCTTCGCCCGCGGCGGCCTTGCCGCGCTTGGCGGCAGGCTCCTTGCTGGCGCTAGCCGAACCGCTGGTGGGCAGGTCTCGGATATGGCCGATACTCGACTTCACCACGTACTCGTTGCCCAAGTACTTGTTGATGGTCTTGGCCTTAGCCGGGGATTCCACAATGACCAGCGATTTGCCCATGGATCGGAAAATTCCTGAATTCGAGAAGTGAAAGGCAGTTGGCGCCTGACGCGGCAACGCTATATATAGTGGCAACCGGATGAGGTCAAGCGCAGCATTCTGCGCGACCTGCCGTTATTGCCCTGTAAAAAGACTGGGTTCGGCCGTGACCAAAGCAAAGCGTGGGACCTGCTCGCCGTCAACTTCGACGGTCTCCAGGAACATGCTCAAAGGGCGTACCCAAAAGCCGTATTCGCCATACAGTGCTTGGTAAAACACCACTTCTTCTTCGGTTTCAGAGTGGCGCGCCACGCTGAAAACACGGTACTGCGGCCCCTTGTAATGCTGGTAGAGCCCTGGTTCGACTTTCATGCTCTGGCCCTCATGCGAAATTTGTTGAAAAAAAATATTTAAAAGTTCCAAAAAACAAAAACCGGGGCACTGGGCCCCGGCTTCCGTCAACCGAACGTTTAGACGCGTTCGAAGACAGTAGAGATGCCTTGGCCGAGACCAATGCACATGGTAGCAACCCCAAGGTTGCCGCCATTTTGCTTCATCACGTTAAGCAAAGTGCCGGAGATACGCGCACCGGAGCAACCGAATGGGTGGCCCAGGGCAATCGCACCGCCGTGCAGGTTAACCTTCTCGTTCATCTTGTCGAGTACTTTCAGATCTTTCAGCACTGGCAAGGCCTGTGCGGCGAAAGCTTCGTTGAGCTCGAAGAAGTCGATATCAGAGATGGAAAGGCCTGCGCGCTTCAAGGCTTTTTGTGTGGCCGGTACTGGACCATAGCCCATGATCGCCGGATCCACACCCGCCACTGCCATCGAACGAATCACGGCCAGCGGCTGGATACCCAGGTCCTGGGCACGCTGCGCCGACATCACGATCATGCACGAAGCACCGTCGGTGATCTGCGAGGAAGTACCGGCTGTCACGGTGCCGCCCTTTGGATTGAAGGCGGGCTTGAGGGCCGCCAGGCTTTCCAGGGTAGTGTCCGGACGAATGGTTTCGTCGTAGTCGAACAGTTTCAGGAAACCATTCTCGTCGTAGCCGTTCATCGGGATGATTTCATCCTTGAACTTGCCTTCCACCGTCGCCTTGTGGGCGAGCTGGTGGGAGCGCAGGCCGAAGGCGTCCTGGGCTTCACGGGTGATGCCGTGCATTTTGCCGAGCATTTCCGCGGTCAGGCCCATCATGCCCGAGGCTTTCGCCGCGTAGAGGGACATGTGCGGGTTAGGATCGACGCCGTGCATCATGCTGACGTGGCCCATGTGCTCCACGCCGCCGACCACGAACACATCGCCGTTGCCGGTCATGATCGCTTGCGCAGCGGTGTGCAGCGCGCTCATCGACGAGCCGCACAGGCGGCTGACGGTCTGGCCGGCCGCGGTGTGCGGGATCTGGGTCATCAACGACGCCATGCGCGCGATGTTCCAGCCCTGCTCCAGGGTCTGGTTGACGCAGCCCCAGATCACGTCCTCGACTTCGTTCGGGTCGACCTTGGTGTTGCGCTCCAGCACTTTGCTGATCAGGTGCGCCGACATGTCTTCGGCGCGGGTGTTGCGGTGCATGCCGCCCTTGGAGCGGCCCATCGGCGTACGACCGAAGTCGACAATCACGACGTCTCTTGGATTCAAGCTCATAAATATTCTCGCTCTAGTCGATTGGGCGCTTAACCGAAGAAGCTCTGGCCATTCTTGGCCATTTCACGCAGCTTCGCGGTCGGGTGGTACAGCGGGCCCAAATCAGCGTATTTGTCAGCCAGGGCAACGAACTCGGCCACACCGATCGAATCGATGTAACGCAACGCGCCACCACGGAATGGAGGGAAACCAATACCGTACACCAGGCCCATATCGGCTTCGGCGGCGGTTTCAACGATGCCGTCTTCCAGGCAACGCACGGTTTCCAGGCACAGGGCGATCATCATCCAGTTGATGATGTCTTCGTCCGACACCTCACGCTGTTCGTAGATGACCGGAGCGAGCACTTCGTGCACCGACGGGTCGGCCACTTTCTTCTGCTTGCCCTTCTTGTCGGCCTCGTAGGCGTAGAAGCCCTTGCCATTCTTCTGGCCCAGGCGCTTGGCCTCGTACAGCGCGTCGATCGCCGAGCGGCGGTCGTCTTTCATGCGGTCCGGGAAGCCTTCAGCCATGACGTCGCGACCGTGGTGGCCGGTGTCGATACCGACCACGTCCATCAGGTACGCCGGGCCCATGGGCCAGCCGAACTTCTCCATGACCTTGTCGATGCGCACGAAGTCCACACCGGCGCTGACCAGCTTGGCGAAACCGCCAAAGTACGGGAACAGCACGCGGTTGACCAAGAAGCCCGGGCAATCGTTGACGACGATCGGGTTCTTGCCCATTTTCTTGGCGTAGGCAACGGTGGTGGCAACGGCCAGCTCGCTGGACTTCTCGCCACGGATCACTTCTACCAGCGGCATCATGTGCACCGGGTTGAAGAAGTGCATGCCGACGAAGTTTTCCGGACGCTTGAGGGCCTTGGCCAGCAGCGAGATGGAAATGGTCGAGGTGTTAGAAGCCAGGATGGTGTCATCTTTGACCTGGGCTTCCACTTCAGCCAGTACCGCCTGCTTGACCTTCGGGTTTTCGACAACCGCTTCGACCACCAGGTCGACGTGGCCGAAATCACCGTAGGACAGCGTAGGACGAATGCCGTTGAGCACTTCAGCCATTTTTGCAGCGGTCATGCGACCTTTATCAACGCGGCCCACCAGCAGCTTGGCCGCTTCGGCCAGGCCCTGTTCGATACCGTGCTCGTTGATATCTTTCATCAGGATCGGCGTGCCTTTGGACGCCGATTGATAGGCGATACCGCCGCCCATGATACCGGCGCCGAGTACGGCGGCCTGTTTCACGTCCTTGGCGATTTCGTCGTAGGCCTTGGCCTTTTTCTTCAGTTCCTGATCGTTCAGGAACAGGCCGATCAGGCTCTGGGCCGCCGAGGTTTTCGCCAGTTTGACGAAGCCTGCCGCTTCCACTTCCAGGGCTTTGTCGCGACCAAAGTTCGCGGCCTTCTGGATGGTCTTGATCGCTTCAACCGGCGCCGGGTAGTTCGGGCCGGCCTGGCCTGCCACGAAACCTTTGGCGGTTTCGAACGACATCATCTGTTCGATGGCGTTGAGCTTGAGTTTTTCCAGCTTCGGCTGACGCTTGGCCTTGTAGTCAAATTCGCCGCTGATGGCGCCTTTGATCAGGTTCAGCGCGGCTTCGGCCAGTTTGTCCGGGGCCACCACAGCGTCGACGGCACCGACTTTCAGCGCGTCCTCAGCCTTGTTTTCCTTGCCGGCGGCGATCCATTCGATCGCGTTGTCGGCACCGATCAGGCGCGGCAGGCGCACGGTACCGCCAAAGCCTGGGTAGATACCCAGCTTGACTTCCGGCAGGCCGATCTTGGCCGTCGCGGACATGACACGGAAGTCTGCCGCCAGGCACATTTCCAGGCCGCCGCCCAACGCGATGCCGTTGATGGCAGCAACAGTCGGCACGTTGAGGTCTTCGAAATCGCTGAAGATCTTGTTGGCTTCGAGGTTGCCAGCCACCAGCTCGGCATCGGGCAGCTTGAAGTTGTCGACGAATTCGGTGATGTCAGCGCCGACGATAAACACGTCCTTGCCGCTGGAGACGATCACGCCCTTGACCGAAGCATCTGCTTTGATGGTGTCTACGGCCTGACGCAGTTCGTTCAGGGTTAGACGGTTGAACTTGTTGACGGACTCACCCTTGAGGTCGAATTTGAGTTCGACGATGCCACTTTCAAGAGCCTTAACCGTGATGGCTTTACCTTCGTAAATCATCAACTGATCTCCACGATATGGAAGCTGAACAGTACACACTGGACGCTGGTCTCTGGTTTGACATTGACAGTTGAATCAATGCTCACGCCAATCCGCCAGGCACACCCGCCAGTGCGATAGTCGGGTTTTGTATGAGTCGTCTGACAGGCAAACGCTCAATTCATACGCCCGTTTGATTTGGGTACGCCACCTTCATCCAATTCCGAGCAATTGTCAATCGCTCCAAAGGCTAGGAAAAACGCGACTTTCCAGTCATTTCAGAACCCGGCCCACAGGCTCGCCACCCGTCAATATTCAAATATTCACAGGATCAATAATGGAAAGGATGTGGGAAAAGGCTGTACAGAAAGCAATACACGACTAGGCTAGCGGCAATGTGCAGATTTACCGGCCTGCCTGGCCACCTCCAGCCCGATGATGATGTCGGGCTTTTTATTGCCTGGCTTTCCTGTAGGAGCGAGCTGGCTCGCTCCTACAGAGCTTGGGTCAGGCCAGGGCCTTGAGCAGCGTATCAATATCTTTCAGCACGCTTGCGTCGCCCTTTTCGCCCCAATACAGAGCAATCATTTGTTTGTCGGCCTCGACCTTGTAGACGTTCGCCGGCAGCGTTGCAAAATGCGGCAACAACTTCTCATCCACACAGGGTTCACGCCACTGATTGACCCATAGCCCCGGCTCCAGCTGCCAGTAGCTCCAGGTTGCGGGCGCGCTGCCGCGTCGTGGCCGGCAATACTGCGCGCACGGGCTCGGCGGCTCCTGTTTGAGCCAGTGCGGCCACTCCTGACGCGCCAACTGCATGGCCAGGCCGATGCGGCGTGCCTCCATGCGCAGGGCCATGCGCCCACTCTGCTGGCGCGAAGGGCGCAGCCATACCAGGGGGCTTAAAACCACCGCAAGGATTGACACCACTATCCAGACCGTCATATGTGTACTCCCGAATTTCTAAATGAGCGGATTTGATCTGCGGCAACCCCATCCGCTTGAAAGCAGCCATACTGAACTTATTGCAGTCCCCCTGGAGGAACGCCTCATGCCCTACGAACATATTCTGGTCGCTGTCGACCTGACCGAAGAGTGCGATCCAGTGATCAAGCGCGCACAGGAATCCGCGATTGCCAATGGCGCCAAACTGTCGTTGGTGCACATCGTCGAGCCCATGGCCATGGCCTTTGGTGGTGACGTGCCGATGGACCTTTCCCAGCTGCAGCAGCAACAATTCGACCAGGCCAAAGAGCGCCTTGACCGTTTGATCCTCAAGTATCCCAAGGTCAGCAAGGAAAATTCCCATCTTACCTACGGCCAACCGCGCCAGGAAATCCACCACTTGGCCAAAGAACAGGGTTGTGACCTGATCGTAGTGGGTAGCCATGGGCGCCACGGGTTGGCCTTGCTGCTGGGCTCGACCGCCAATGATGTATTGCACGGCGCACCGTGCGATGTACTGGCCGTCAAACTGGTAAAGAGTTCGTAAGACCGATGAAGGTCTAATGTGGGAGCTGGCTTGCCTGCGATAGCGGTGTATCAGCCACCCGATGCATCAACTGACAGACTGCTATCGCAGGCAAGCCAGCTCCCACAGTTGAATCGCATTCCATATTAAAAAGCCCGGCGCTCATAGAAGAGTGCCGGGCTTTTTTATTGCGGGTCGATCAGTCAGGCATCCAACTCGGCCCAACGCTCAACCAAGGCTTCCAGCTCCTGGTTCAGCGTCTCCAGAGAGGCGATGACCTTGGCGGTTTCTGCCGCAGGGCGCAGGTAGAAGCCGGCGTCAGCCATTTCCGCTTCCACCGCAGCAATCTGCTGTTCCTTGGCGTCGATATCACCTGGCAAAGCTTCCAGCTCGCGCTGCAACTTGTAGCTGAGCTTCTTCTTGGCAGGCGCAGCTTCAGAAGCCGCTGCAGGCGCCTGCGCAGCGACCGGAGCCACCACCGCCGTGTTCAGGTCGGCCTTGCCCGACTTGCTCTCGGTCACGCCCAGCAAGCGCGGCGAGCCGCCCTGACGCAGCCAGTCCTGATAACCGCCCACGTATTCGCGCACCTTGCCTTCGCCTTCGAAAACCAGGGTGCTGGTGACCACGTTGTCGAGGAATTCCCGGTCGTGGCTGACCATCAGCACGGTGCCGTTGAAGGTCAGCAAGACCTCTTCCAGCAGTTCCAGGGTTTCCACGTCGAGGTCGTTGGTCGGTTCGTCGAGCACCAGCAGGTTGGCCGGCTTGCTGAACAGCTTGGCCAGCAGCAGGCGCGCACGCTCACCCCCCGACAGCGCCTTGACCGGCGTGCGCGCACGTTGCGGGCTGAACAGGAAGTCGCCCAGGTAGCTGAGTACGTGGCGGCTCTGGCCGTCGATGTCGATAAAGTCGCGACCTTCGGCGACGTTGTCGATCACGGTCTTTTCCAGGTCCAACTGGTGGCGCAACTGGTCAAAGTAGGCCACGTCGATGCGAGTGCCCTCTTCCACCTTGCCGCTGGTCGGTTGCAGGCCGCTGAGCATCAGCTTGAGCAAGGTGGTCTTGCCGGTACCGTTGGCGCCCAACAGGCCGATACGGTCGCCGCGCTGCAGGACCATGGAGAAGTCCTTGATCAGGAACGGGCCGTCCGGGTGATGGAAGCTGACGTTCTCCAGCACCATCACTTGCTTGCCCGACTTGTCGGCAGTATCGAGCTGGATATTGGCCTTGCCGGTACGCTCGCGGCGCTCACTGCGCTCGACGCGCAAGGCTTTCAAGGCACGCACGCGGCCTTCGTTACGGGTGCGACGGGCCTTGATGCCCTGGCGGATCCAGACTTCTTCCTGGGCCAGCTTCTTGTCGAACAGCGCGTTGGCGGTTTCTTCGGCCGCCAGGGCGGCTTCCTTATGCACCAGGAAGCTGGCGTAGTCGCCGTTCCAGTCGATCAGGCCGCCACGGTCCAGCTCGAGGATGCGCGTAGCCAGGCTCTGCAGGAAAGCACGGTCGTGCGTGATAAACAGCACGGCGCCCTGGAAGTCCTTGATGGCTTCTTCAAGCCAGGCGATGGCGCCGATGTCCAGGTGGTTGGTCGGTTCGTCGAGCAGCAGCAGGTCCGGCTCGGACACCAGGGCCTGGGCCAGCAGCACACGGCGACGCCAGCCGCCGGACAATTCGGCGAGGGTCTTGTCTGCCGGCAGTTGCAGGCGGCTCAGGGTGCTGTCCACCAGTTGCTGCAAGCGCCAGCCGTCACGGGCTTCGAGGTCTTGCTGGACGTGCATCAGTTTGTCCAGGTCTTCTTCGGTGACGCAGTTCTGTGCCAGGTGATGGTATTGCGCGAGCAACTCGCCAACACCGTCCAGGCCTTCGGCTACCACGTCGAACACTGTCCGTCCGTCGGCCACCGGCAATTCTTGCGGCAATTCGCCGATCTTGAGGCCCGGGGCACGCCAGACAGAGCCGTCATCGGGCTTCTGGTCGCCTTTTACCAGCTTCATCATGCTGGACTTGCCGGTGCCGTTGCGGCCGATGATGCACACCCGCTCACCACGGGCGATCTGCCAGGACACCTTGTCCAACAACGGCATGGCGCCGAAAGCAAGGGACACATCGCTGAATTTGAGCAGGGTCATACGCTTCTCCAAAAACTGGGCGCGCATTCTACCTGATGTGAGGGTGGGATGCGGTCGGCATTTTCTCTATTGACACGTTCTGTAGGACATTTCCGGCGAACTTGAACGAACCAGCCGGCAAAGCTTTCGCGGGCCGCTGGCAAAAGGCTAAGCTAGGGGCAATCAGTGTCGGCAGTGCCGGTGCTAGTCGTGATTTCTCTGCACGGACGTCTCATGCGCAGTCGCCTTTTCAACTTTTTATCTTGTCTGCTTCTTTCCGCCACTGCCGTTCAATCCGCCCAGGCGGTGGACCTCACCACTCAACGCCAGTATTACGATCAAGCCAAACGTGCCTTGGCCAAGGGCGACAGCGGCCCCTATATGCAATACAGCCAGGCCCTGGCCGATTACCCGCTCACGCCCTACCTGACCTACGACGAACTGACCGCGCGCCTGAAAACCGCAAGTAACGAGGAAATCGAACAATTCCTCGCCAAACACGGCGACTTGCCCCAGGCCAACTGGATGAAACTGCGTTGGCTGCGCTGGCTGGCCGAACGCGGCGATTGGCAAACTTTTGAAAAGTACTACGACACCAAGCTCAATTTCGTCGAGCTGGATTGCCTGCATGGCCAGTACCAGCTCAGCCACAATCTCAAGGCTGAAGGCTACAAGACCGCCGAAAAATTGTGGATGACCGGCAAATCCCAGCCCGCCGCGTGTGACGCCACGTTTGGCCAGTGGGCCGCTGCCGGCCAGCTCACCGAGCAGAAGATCTGGGAGCGCACCAAGCTCGCCGCCGAAGCGCGTAACTACGCGCTGGCCAATAGCCTGGTGAAAACCCTACCCACCCTCGGCGCCCAAGGCCGCTTGATGGTGGATGTGGCGCAAAAGCCCGACATGCTCAGCGACCCGTCACGCTTCCAGCCGGCCACCGAGGCCATGTCTGACGCCG
This sequence comes from Pseudomonas sp. BTN1, assembly GCF_001907715.1. Lineage (NCBI taxonomy): Bacteria > Pseudomonadati > Pseudomonadota > Gammaproteobacteria > Pseudomonadales > Pseudomonadaceae > Pseudomonas > Pseudomonas sp. BTN1. Next base: position 18,791 of record NZ_MPBM01000022.1, read on the forward strand.
TGGGCCTGGGCCTGCGTCGCCTGGCGCGGCAGGATCCGGACAAAGCCATGTCGCTGCTCGACGGTTACGCCAGCAGCATGCACTTCTCCCGTGACGAAAAAGTCTCGATTGCCCGCGAGATCGGCTTGACCCTGGCCAAGCGCTTCGACCCGCGCGCACTGGAGGTCATGACCAAGTACGACCCCGAGTTACGCGACAATACGGTTTCCGAGTGGCGTCTGCGCCTGCTGTTGCGCCTAGCGCGCTGGGAAGACGCCTACCAGTTGACCCGCAAACTCCCACAAGACCTGGCCACCACCAACCGTTGGCGCTACTGGCAGGCACGCAGCCTGGAGCTGGCCGAGCCGAAAAACCCGCAGGCTTTGGTGCTATACAAAAACGTGGCCAAGGAGCGGGACTTCTACGGTTTCCTCGCTGCTGACCGCTCCAAAGCCCCTTACCAGTTGAACAACAAGCCGCTGGTGATGAGCCAGGCGCTGGTCAACAAGGTGCGCAATACCCCGGGGGTGCGGCGTGCCCTGGAATTCTACGCCCGTGGCCAGATCGTCGACGGTCGCCGCGAGTGGTACCACGTCAGCCGTCATTTCAACCGTGACGAGATGGTCGCCCAGGCCAAACTGGCCTACGACATGAAGTGGTACTTTCCGGCCATCCGCACCATCAGCCAGGCGCAGTACTGGGACGACCTGGACATCCGCTTCCCGATGGCCCACCGCGACACCCTGGTGCGCGAAGCCAAGGTACGTGGCCTGCACTCCAGCTGGATCTTTGCCATCACCCGTCAGGAAAGCGCGTTCATGGACGATGCCCGCTCCGGCGTCGGCGCCAGCGGCCTGATGCAACTGATGCCCGGCACCGCCAAGGAAACTGCACGCAAGTTCAGCATCCCCCTGGCCTCCCCGGCCCAGGTGCTGGACCCGGATAAAAACATCCAGCTCGGCGCTGCTTACCTGAGCCAGGTTCACAGCCAGTTCAACGGCAACCGCGTGCTCGCCTCCGCTGCCTACAACGCCGGCCCCGGCCGCGTGCGCCAATGGCTGCGCGGCGCAGACCACCTGAGTTTCGACGTGTGGGTGGAAAGCATCCCCTTCGACGAAACCCGCCAGTATGTGCAGAACGTGCTGTCTTATTCGGTGATCTACGGGCAGAAGCTCAACTCACCGCAGCCGTTGGTGGATTGGCATGAGCGGTACTTCGACGACCAATAAGGCTCTGAACCTGCTTCTAATGTGGGAGGGGGCTTGCCCCCGATTGCAGGCTGTCAGTCACACGTCTATTGCTGATCCGCCGCTATCGGGGGCAAGCCCCCTCCCACAGGTTCCGCACTGAACTGCAACGCCGCCAACCGCGCATACAGCGGATTGCTCGCAATCAACTGCTGATGCGTGCCCACCGCCACCAGCTTGCCCTGGTCCATCACCGCAATGCGGTCGGCATTCTTCACCGTGGCCAAACGGTGGGCGATCACCAGCGTGGTGCGCCCCTGCATCAGCTGCGGCAGCGCTTGCTGGATAAGGTGTTCACTCTGGGCGTCGAGGGCGCTGGTGGCTTCGTCCAGCAGCAGGATCGGCGCGTCGACCAGCAAGGCGCGAGCGATGGCCAGGCGTTGGCGCTGGCCGCCGGAGAGGCCCTGGCCACTTTCGCCGAGGTGGGTTTGGTAGCCGTCGGGCATTTGCAGGATGAAGTCGTGGGCGTGGGCAATACGCGCGGCGGCTTCCACCTGGGCGGTGGTGGCGGACGGGTTGCCGTAGCGGATGTTGTCCTCGACGCTGCCGAAGAACAACGCCGGGCTCTGGGACACCAGGGCGAAATGGCGCCGCAGGTCCAGGGGGTCTAGCTCGGTCAGCGGCTGGCCTTCGAGCAGGATTCGGCCTTGCTGGGGGTCGTAGAAGCGCAGCAGCAGATCGAAAATCGTCGACTTGCCCGCACCGGACGGCCCTACCAAGGCCAGGGTTTCGCCCGGGTTGATGGTCAGGTTCAAGCCGTCGATGGCATAGCTGTCCGGTCGCGAAGGATAGGAAAAGCGTAGGTCCTGCAGTTCCATGCGGCCACTGACTCGTTCCGGCAAACGTACGCCGCCAGTGGCCGGCGCCTGGATCTCGTTGCCTGACTGCAACAGCTCACCGATACGCTCGGCTGCACCAAAGGCACGCTGCAACTCGCCAAGCACTTCGCTTAGGGTGCCGACGGCGCTGCCGACAATCAGGCTGTAGAACACGAACGCCGCCAGCTCACCGCCGGAAATGCGCCCGCTGATCACGTCCATGCCGCCCACCCACAGCATCACGCCTACCGCGCCGAGCACCAGCATGATCACCAAGGTGATCAGCCAGGAGCGCTGCAAGATGCGTTTACGTGCCGTGACAAAGGCGTCCTCGACGGTGACGGCAAAGCGTTGTTCGTCCTGCACCTGATGGTTATAGGCCTGTACGGTCTTGATCTGGCCCAACGTCTCGGCGACATAGCTGCCGACGTCCGCGATACGGTCCTGGCTCAAACGCGACAGGCTGCGCACCCTGCGCCCGAAGATCAGAATCGGCGCTAGCACCAGCGGCAACGCCACCACTACGATGCTGGTGAGCTTGGGGTTAGTGATAAACAGCAATACGATGCCGCCGATCACCATCAGGGCGTTGCGCAGAAACAGCGACAGTGATGAGCCGATCACCGATTGCAGTAAGGTGGTGTCGGTGGTCAGCCGCGACTGGATTTCCGAGCTGCGGTTGTTCTCGTAGAAGCCTGGGTGCAGGTAGATCAGGTGGTTGAACACCTGCCGGCGAATATCGGCTACCACCCGCTCGCCAATCCACGACACCAGGTAAAACCGCGTGAAGGTGCCCACGGCCAGGCCGAGCACCAGCAGCATGAACAGGCCGATTGACTGGTTGAGCAGGTGTGGCGACTGGGTCATGAAGCCCTGGTCCACCAACAGGCGTATGCCCTGCCCCATGGACAAGGTGATGCCAGCGGTGACGATCAGCGCCAGCAGTGCGCCAAGCGCCTGCCAACGGTAGGGCGCAATAAAGCGGCTGGCCAGGCGAATCGCACGGCGTTGACGGATGGAGAACATGGAAGGCATCACCCAATGAGGAGTCTGTACTTCAACATTGGGGGAACTTGCGCAAATAACAATGAGTCAGGTTAATTATGCCCGCCGATGCAGGCCGCTAGAGGCTATCGGTCTAAGCCTGATCTGGAAATATGTACCGGTTTCTGGTGGACTGGGTGTTCAAACCGATGAGCGTGTAAGGAGTTGTAACAGCGCGTTCATGCGGGGGAATTAAAGTAGGTACACAACCTGATGAGGAGACAGGCCATGACCTTGCAAAATAGCAGCGACGCCAAGATTGAAGTGATCCGCCAGCCGCAGCAGCTGCCTTGCTCGTACATCGATGCCAAGGGCCGGGAAGTGCAGATTACCGAAGAAATGATCCAGCAAGCCTGCAGCGAGCTGGAACAGCGACTGGTCAAGCCTGCCCAGCAAGGCTGAAGCGCCCACGCTCTTTCAAACCCGGCCCAGGTGGCCGGGTTTTTTATGCCCCCTGTAGGAGCGAGCTTGCTCGCGAAAAACCTGAGGGCGCCGCGTTAAATCAGAAACGCTGCGTTATCGTTGACGTTTTTCGCGAGCAAGCTCGCTCCTACAGTTATAGGTGTTCGGCACCCAGAGCAGTCACGATCTGTGACAGCACCGCCGACTCCCCGTTGATGCGCACCTTCAAGCCATCGATCTCGCGACGCTCCGGATAGTGCTTGCGCAGCAGGTCGAAAGCTTGGCGCTGTTCCTGCACAGTGCCCACCAGGCTGCGACGGAAATCCGCGTCGTCACGGCGTGGGTCGTACACACTGCGGCACAAGGTCGCCAGCGCCCAGGCCGGGTCAGTCTCAGGATGCAGGTGCATCTCGGCCAGCCAGGGGGCCGGCAGCAAATCACTTAAGTGAATACTCGGTTCCTGGCCCAGGTGCGCGCACAGCGCCTGGTAAATCTGCGCGGTGCCGCGCTGCTTGCCATCGAGGCTGTAGCCGGCAATATGCGGCGTGGCCAGCACGCACAGGTCAGCCAGGTCGACGTCCACCTCGGGCTCGCCTTCCCACACGTCCAGCACCGCTTGCAGGTCTTCGCGCGCCAGCAACACCTCGCGCAGCGCGGCGTTATCCACCACCGCACCCCGGCTGGCGTTGATCAGCCAGGTGCCCGGCTTGAGCTGTGCCAGGCGCTGGCGATCAAACAGGTGCCAGGTCGAACCGTTGCCGGACTTGATCAGCGGCGTATGCAAGCTGATCACGTCACATTGCTCGATGACCTGCTGCAGACTGACGTAATCACCGTCTTCGGTAATCTGGCGCGGCGGATCGCACACCAACACATTCCAGCCCAGGCCCTTGAGCACCTTGACCAAGCGCCCGCCGACTTCGCCGGCACCGACGATGCCATAGGTACGCTGTTTGAGGTCAGCGCCTTCGATTTCAGCCAGGGTCTGCAAGCTGCCAAGCACGTAGTCCACCACCCCACGCGCATTGCAGCCGGGCGCGCTGGACCACTGGATACCCGCTTGCTTGAAGTAGTCGAGGTCCAGGTGGTCGGTGCCGATGGTGCAGGTGCCAACAAAGCGCACGTTACTGCCCTCAAGCAGGGCACGGTTGACGTTGGTCACCGAGCGCACCAGTAGCACGTCGGCCTGCCCGACCGTAGCGCGGTCGATGGAACGGCCAGGCACGCGGCGAATCTCGCCAAACCCTTCGAAGAATGCATCGAGCAGCGGGATATTTTCGTCGGCAACAATCAGCATGGCAGGCTCCTTTGGCGGATTGGCAGTGTACAGAAGATCCTGTGTAGGAGCTGGCTTGCCTGCGATTGCATCGACCCGGTTTGCCTGATGTACCGAGGTGCCTGCATCGCAGGCAAGCCAGCTCCCACAGGGTTCAGCGCTGGCCGGGGCGCATTGCTTACAAATCCCTAACACAGGTTTTTTCCTGACCGCTGCGTCAACGCGTAGAATCCGCCGTCCTTGCGACTGCCTTTTTTATTGGACACCTGTACGTGAACACTGCCACCGCTACCCTCTCCCGCCCCGCCCGCATCAGCCGGGAAGTGCGCGGCCTGCTGACGCTGGCCTTGCCGATCATGATTGGCCAACTGGCAACCACCGCAATGAGCTTCGTCGATGCGGTGATGGCCGGGCGCGTGAGCCCGCAGGACCTGGCGGCGGTGGGCCTGGGTAATTCGATCTGGATCCCGGTGTACCTGTTGATGACCGGTACTCTGCTGGCCACTACGCCGAAAGTCGCCCAGCGCTACGGTGCGGGCCAGTTCAGCGAGATCGGGCCCTTGGTGCGTCAGTCATTGTGGCTGGCCGTGGTGGTTGGCATCGCAGGGGCGCTGTTGTTGCTGTGCGCCGAGCCGATCCTGCATGCGATGAAGGTCGAACCCGACTTGATCGAGCCGTCCATGGGCTACCTGCACGGCATCGCCGCCGGTATGCCGGCGGTGGCGTTGTACTACGTGTTTCGCTGTTTCAGTGACGGCCTGGGCCGCACACGGCCGAGCATGGTCATGGGCTTGTGCGGGTTGGCGCTGAATATTCCGCTGAACTACATCTTCATCTACGGCCACCTGGGCGTACCGGCCATGGGCGGCGTGGGTTGTGGCTGGGCTACCGCGATTGCAATGTGGGTGATGATGATCGGCCTGGCCATCTGGACGCGCTGGGGCGCGGCCTATCAAAGCAGCGAATTGTTCAAGCGCTTCGACTGGCCGCAGTGGGCGGTGATCAAGCGCGTGTTGGGCATTGGCCTGCCGATAGGCGTGGCGATCTTTGCCGAATCGAGTATTTTTGCGGTGATCGCCTTGTTGATCGGCAGCCTGGGCGCCACGGTGGTCTCCGGCCACCAGATCGCGCTGAACGTCAGCTCCCTGGTGTTCATGATCCCTTACTCCCTGAGCATGGCCGTCACCGTGCGCGTCGGCCAGGCGCTGGGGCGCGGCGAACCTCGGGAAGCACGCTTCGCCGCCGGCGTCGGCATGGGCACCGCACTGGCGTATGCCTGCTTTTCCTGCAGCTTGATGCTGTTGTTTCGCGAGCAGATTGCAGCGATCTATACGCCCGACCCGGTGGTGATCCACCTGGCGTCGATGCTGATCGTGTTCTCGGCGCTGTTCCAGTTCTCTGACTCGATCCAGGTCACCGCCGCCGGCGCATTGCGCGGCTACCAGGACACCCGGGTGACCATGGTGCTGACCTTGTTCGCCTATTGGGGCGTGGGCCTGCCGGTGGGTTACGCCCTGGGCCTGACCAACTGGCTCGGCGAACCCAGCGGCCCGAGCGGTTTATGGCAAGGCCTGATCGTGGGCTTGAGCTGTGCGGCGGGGATGTTGGTGGTGCGCCTGGCGCGCAGTGCACGCCGACGCATTCGGGCCGAAAAGGCGCAGGCTTAATCGGCTTTCTTGCGGATCCAGTACAGGTAGGTGCCAGCATCTTCCTGCTGATCCACCAGTTCATGGTCGAGAAACACGCAGAACTTGGGGATATCGCGACGGGTCGACGGGTCGGTCGCGATCACCTTGAGCAGGCCGCCCGCCGGCAGGTCGCGGATGTGCTGGTGCAGCATCATCACGGGTTCCGGGCAGTTGAGGCCGGTGGCGTCGAGGGTGCCATCAACCGGCAGTTCAAGACTCATACTTCACTCCTAAAACTGGCACCGCTCAACAATGTGGGAGCGGGCTTGCCCGCGATGACGGGGGCACATTCAACATAAATTTCGACTGTTATACCGCTTTCGCAGGCAAGCCAGTTCCCACATTTAATATCAGCGGCCTTTGGATTTCTTTACGTCTACCAGGCGGCGCAGGTGACAGGTCACTTCTTCGCGATCGTGGTAGAGCTGCTTGCAGCCGATCTCCACACGAATGCCACGCGCCTTGAAGCCTTCTTCGATGCGCTCCAGCAAACGCTTCACTTCGGCGTAACGCTGTTTCATCGGCAACTTCAGGTTCACCACCGCCTCGCGGCAATGCCCTTCGCCAATCCACGTTTCCAAGAGTGCCGCGTTGCGAGCGGGCTTCTCAACGATGTCGCAGACCATCCAGTCTACCGGCTGCTTGGGCACGAAGGTGAAGCCGTCGGCCATCAGATGCTGCACCAGGCCGGTGTCCATCAGGCTTTCGGCCATGGGGCCGTTGTCGATGGCAGTCACCAGCATGCCACGGTTGACCAGTTGCCAGGTCCAGCCGCCCGGTGCGGCGCCGAGGTCGACGCCGGTCATGTCGCCGTGCAGGCGCTCGTCCCACTGGTCACGGGGGATAAAGTGGTGCCAGGCTTCCTCCAGCTTCAGGGTCGAACGGCTGGGTGCGTCACGCGGGAACTTGAGGCGCGGGATGCCCATGGGCCACATCGCCGAGTTATTCGACTCGGCCAGGCCCATGAACACTTCACGGCCACTCTTGAAGGTCAGCAGCAGGCGAGGCTTGCTCGGGTCGTCCACCAGCTTGCCGGCGTTAAGCAGAGCTTTGCGCAGGTGCACTTCGAACTTCTTGCAGAAGTTTGAGAGTTCCTTGCCGTCGTTGGTGTCGACCATCTCCAGCCACAGGCTGCCGCACACGGGGAATTCGCGCAGGTGGGCGAGGATCACGCTGATACGGTCGGTTTCCGGCAGGTCGATAAACACCCCGCGCGCCCACTGCCGGGGGAAGATCAGCTCGGCGAAGCGTTGGCCGTGCATCAGGCGCTGGGCGCCGTCTTCTTCGGTGCAGACAAATTCGGCGCAGGCGCTGCCGGTCTTGGCCTTGGCGTAGCCGGACACGTTCAGGCGCGCGGCGTGCTCCGCGATCTCGGAACAGACTTCGCCTTCAAAACCCGGGCGGCAGTGCATAAAAAGGGTGTTCATTGAATCTCCTGGTGAATCAACTGGCCTTGCGCTATCGCAATACCTGTCATGAAAACGCGCGCATGATAGCCGAGTTCGGAACCTTGGACTCAGCGATAGAGTCCAGTTATTAGCCTGCTAATGAAAACAGCGCTAACGTGATAGCTCTGTTCGTCCCGTCAGGTCCGTAGCCGTGCGGACCATAAGGAGTCATGTAATGTCATCCCTTGATAGCCTGAGAACCCTTAAGACACTGCAAATAGACAGTAAAACCTACCACTACTTCAGCCTGCCCGAAGCCGCCAAGAGCCTGGGTGACCTGGACAAGCTGCCGATGTCCCTCAAGGTGCTGCTGGAAAACCTGCTGCGCTGGGAAGACGCCAAGACCGTCACCGGCACCGACCTCAAGGCCATCGCCGCCTGGCTCAAAGAGCGCCAGTCTGACCGCGAGATCCAGTACCGCCCCGCTCGCGTGCTGATGCAGGACTTTACCGGGGTACCCGCGGTGGTCGACCTGGCCGCCATGCGCGCCGCCGTGGCCAAGGCCGGGGGCGACCCGCAGCGCATCAACCCGCTGTCACCGGTGGACCTGGTGATTGACCACTCGGTGATGGTCGACAAGTTCGGCAGCACCAGCGCCTTTGAGCAGAACGTTGACATCGAAATGCAGCGCAACGGCGAACGCTACGCCTTCCTGCGCTGGGGCCAGAGCGCCTTTGACAACTTCAGCGTCGTGCCACCTGGCACCGGTATCTGCCACCAGGTCAACCTCGAATACCTGGGCCGCACCGTATGGACCAAAGAAGAAGACGGCCGCACCTACGCCTTCCCCGACACCCTGGTAGGCACCGACTCCCACACCACCATGATCAACGGCCTCGGCGTATTGGGCTGGGGCGTGGGCGGCATCGAAGCCGAAGCGGCGATGCTTGGCCAGCCGGTGTCGATGCTGATCCCGGAAGTCATCGGCTTCAAGCTCACCGGCAAGCTCAAGGAAGGCATCACCGCCACCGACCTGGTGCTGACCGTGACGCAAATGCTGCGCAAAAAAGGCGTGGTGGGCAAGTTCGTCGAGTTCTACGGCGACGGGCTGGCCGATTTGCCCCTGGCCGACCGCGCGACCATCGCCAACATGGCACCGGAATATGGTGCGACCTGTGGCTTTTTCCCGGTGGATGAGGTGACCCTGGACTACCTGCGCCTGTCCGGCCGCCCGGCTGAGACGGTCAAGCTGGTGGAAGCCTATACCAAGGCCCAGGGCCTGTGGCGCAACGCAGGCCAGGAGCCGGTCTTCACCGACACCCTGGCCCTGGACATGGGCACTGTCGAGGCCAGCCTTGCCGGGCCTAAACGCCCCCAGGACCGCGTCGCCCTGCCGAACGTAGGCCAAGCGTTCAGCGATTTTCTCGACCTGCAATTCAAGCCCACCAGCAAAGAAGAAGGCCGCCTCGAAAGCGAGGGCGGAGGCGGCGTTGCCGTGGGCAATGCCGATCTGGTCGGCGAGGCGGATTATGAATACGAAGGCAACACCTATCGCCTGAAAAACGGCGCGGTGGTGATCGCCGCGATTACCTCCTGCACCAACACCTCCAACCCCAGCGTGATGATGGCGGCCGGGCTGGTGGCGAAAAAAGCCGTGGAAAAAGGCCTGACCCGCAAGCCCTGGGTGAAAAGCTCCCTGGCGCCAGGCTCCAAAGTGGTCACCGACTACTACAAGGCTGCGGGCCTCACCCAGTACCTGGACAAGCTTGGCTTCGACCTGGTGGGCTACGGCTGCACCACCTGTATCGGCAACTCCGGGCCCCTGCCCGAGCCGATCGAAAAAGCCATTCAGAAGGCCGACCTCACCGTGGCCTCGGTGCTGTCCGGCAACCGTAACTTCGAAGGCCGTGTGCACCCACTGGTGAAAACCAACTGGCTGGCTTCGCCGCCCCTGGTCGTCGCCTACGCGTTGGCCGGCACCGTGCGCATCGACATCAGCAGCGAACCGCTGGGCAATGACCAGCAGGGTAATCCGGTGTACCTCAAGGACATCTGGCCCAGCAGCCAGGAAATCGCCGAAGCGGTGGCCCAAGTCAGCACCAGCATGTTCCACAAGGAATATGCCGAAGTGTTTGCCGGCGACGAGCAATGGCAAGCCATTGAAGTACCGCAGGCAGCCACCTACGTGTGGCAGCAAGATTCCACTTACATCCAGCACCCGCCGTTCTTCGACGACATTGCCGGCCCGCTGCCGGTGATCGAGGACGTCAAGGGCGCCAACGTACTGGCCCTGCTGGGGGATTCGGTAACCACCGACCACATCTCCCCTGCCGGCAATATCAAGGCCGACAGCCCGGCCGGGCGCTACCTGCGCGAACAGGGCGTGGAGCCGCGTGACTTCAACTCCTACGGCTCACGCCGGGGCAACCATGAAGTGATGATGCGCGGCACCTTCGCCAATATCCGTATCCGCAATGAAATGCTCGGCGGCGAAGAAGGCGGTAACACGCTGTATATCCCCACGGGCGAGAAAATGGCGATCTACGATGCCGCCATGAAGTACCAGGCCTCGGGCACACCGCTGGTGGTGATCGCCGGCCAGGAATACGGTACCGGCTCCAGCCGCGACTGGGCGGCCAAGGGCACTAACCTGCTAGGGGTCAAGGCGGTGATCGCCGAGAGTTTCGAGCGTATCCACCGCTCCAACCTGGTAGGCATGGGCGTGTTGCCGTTGCAGTTCAAGCTGGATCAGAACCGCAAGACACTCAAGCTCACCGGCAAGGAGAAGATCGATATCCTCGGACTGACCGACGCCGAGATCGAGCCGCGGATGAACCTGACGTTGGTGATCACGCGGGAGGATGGCAGCAGCGAGAAGGTTGAGGTGCTGTGCCGGATTGATACCTTGAATGAAGTGGAGTATTTCAAGGCGGGCGGGATTCTGCACTACGTGCTGCGCCAGTTGATCGCCTCTTAAGAGCAACGCAGATCAAAGGTGGGAGCTGGCTTGCCTGCGAAAGCGGTGGGCCAGCCAACCTTTTTATAGCTGATACTCCGCCATCGCAGGCAAGCCAGCTCCCACAGTTTTGATCACATTCCAGGCATGAAAAAGGCGCTGTATCTTTCGATACAGCGCCTTTTTATGGTGTGCGGTTTAGCCGAACAGCCACTTCCAGAGCAGTACCAACACCACCACCGCCAGCACCGGCCGCGCAATGCGGTAGGCCTTGGGATGCTTGCGCTTCCACTGTTTGACCTGGCCACTGAACTTGTCGCTGAAGGTCTTGCTCCAGGCGTACGCCTGGTTGATGCCGCCCACGCGCTCGTCATCGAGGTTCTGCGGCGCGGTTGCGCGGCCCAGTTGCTTGCTGACCCAGCGGTTGATACGGGTCATCACGCGGTTGCTCAATGGCCGCTCAATGTCGCAGAACAGGATCACCCGGGTCTGTTCGGTTTCGTTTTTCACCCAGTGCACGTAGGTTTCATCGAACATCACGTCTTCACCGTCGCGCCAGGCGTAAACCTGCCCGTCGACGAAGATACGGCAGTCGTCGGAGTTCGGCGTGGACAGCCCCAGGTGATAACGCAGGGAACCGGCGAACGGGTCGCGGTGCGGGTTGAGGTGGCTGCCACCCGGCAACAGCGCGAACATCGCGCCCTTGACGTTAGGGATGCTGCTCACCAACGCCACGGTCTTGGGGCACAGCGCCTCGGCCGAAGGCAGCGGTTTGTCGTACCACTTGAGGTAGAAACGCTTCCAGCCCTTCTTGAAGAACGAACCGAAGCCGGCGTCGTTGTTCTTTTCGGCGGCGCGGATGTAGCCCTCGTCGAACAGGTGCATGGCCTCTTCGCGGATCACTTCCCAGTTGTCCTTGAGCACATCCAGTTCCGGGAACTTGCTGCGGTCCAGGTAGGGCTTGGACGGCACCGCGGAAAACAGGTACATCAGGGCGTTATACGGGGCGAACAGCGCCGAATGGTTGACGAACTGACGCAACATCGGCAAACGGGCCTTGCCACGCAGGTGCACATACAGCGTGCTGCCGATGAACAGCAGCAACACCGACAGTTTGGCGGCCAAAGAAAAGGTCATGCAGCAACTCCTGGAAATAAGCGCCTGGCCAGCAAATTTCCGTCAATGGGAAACCAGACGTAACAGCCGGCCATGATAAACACTTGAGCCATTATGCAGAAGGCCCAGGAAACCAGACTGACCTGTATCAACACTTGTAGGAGCGAGCTTGATCGCGAAGAACGTCAACGATAACGAGGGCTTACTGACACAACGTGGCGCTCTCAGGTTTTTCGCGAGCAAGCTCGCTCCTACAGTATTCAGGCCTGGTTTTCCTGCTCGGTAAACAAATCGCTGAACAACATGCTCGACAGGTAGCGCTCACCGGAGTCCGGCAAGATCACCACAATAGTCTTGCCCTGCATCTCCGGCTTCTCGGCCAGGCGCACGGCCACCGCCATGGCGGCGCCACAGGAGATCCCGCACAGAATGCCCTCTTCCAGCATCAAGCGCCGGGCCATGGCCTTGGACTCCTCGTCGGTCGCCAGCTCCACCCGGTCGACCATCGACAGGTCGAGGTTTTTCGGCACAAAACCGGCGCCGATCCCCTGGATCTTGTGCGGGCTGGGCTTGATCTCTTCACCCGCCAAGGCCTGGGTGATCACCGGGGAAACCATGGGCTCCACGGCCACCGACAGAATCGGCTTGCCCGCGGTGTTCTTGATATAGCGTGATACCCCGGTGATGGTGCCGCCGGTTCCCACGCCCGCCACCAGCACGTCCACGGCGCCATCGGTGTCGTTCCAGATTTCCGGGCCGGTGGTTTTCTCATGGATCGCAGGGTTTGCCGGGTTGTCGAACTGGGCCGGCATAAAGTAGGTGGCCGGGTCGCTGGCGACGATCTCGGCGGCCTTATCGATGGCGCCCTTCATGCCCTTGGCCGGCTCGGTCAGCACCAGTTCGGCGCCCAGAGCCTTGAGCACTTTACGGCGTTCAAGGCTCATGGACGACGGCATGGTCAGCAGCAACTTGTAGCCACGGGCAGCGGCGACAAATGCCAGGCCGATACCGGTGTTGCCCGAAGTCGGCTCGACTATGGTCATGCCCGGCTTGAGTTTGCCGCTGCTTTCCGCATCCCAGACCATGCTGGCGCCAATGCGGCACTTCACCGAATAGCCGGGGTTACGCCCTTCGATCTTGGCCAGGATCGTCACGCCCCGCGGTGCGATGCGGTTGATCTGAACCAGAGGCGTGTTGCCGATGGAGTGCGCGTTGTCTGCGAAGATGCGGCTCATGGCGATTCCTGTTGTCGAGACTTTGGAAGGCCCCAAGGGTATGCCTCGTGCTCCCAAGCGTCCAGAAGGAGGAACGTTGCGACGATCAGAACAGTCAATCTCCTACAAGCTAGGAGAACTGCCCAATGAAACGTCGCTACAGTTGGCCGTTAGGGACAATCGCCGCTCTGGTGCTGGTCCTGATTGCCGTGCACATCGCGCTGCCCTACCTGGTGCGCAACTACCTGAACGACAAACTCGCCAACATGGGCGATTACCGTGGCGAGATTGCCGATGTGGACCTGGCGCTATGGCGCGGCGCCTACCGGATCAACGGCCTGCAAATCGTCAAGGTGGACGGCAAGGTCCCGGTGCCGTTCGTCAAGGCGCCGCTGATCGAGTTCGCGGTGAGCTGGCATTCACTCTGGTACGACCATGCCGTCGTGGCCGAGGGGCATTTTGTGCGCCCCCAGATCAACTTCGTCGATGGCGGTGCCAACAAGCAGGCGTCCCAGACCGGTAAAGGCACCGACTGGCAGGAACAACTGCGCAAGCTGCTGCCGATTACCCTCAATGAAGTACGCATCGAAGACGGCGAGATCGCCTTCCATAACTTCAGCTCCAAGCCTCAGGTGAATATCAACGCCACCGGGGTCAACGCCAGCTTCTATAACCTGACCAATGTGGTGGATGTCAAAGGCAAGCGTGATGCACGCTTTGAAGGCAAGGCACTGCTGCAAGGCCAGGCGCCCCTGGAAGCCAACGCCACCTTTGACCCGCTGAGCGATTTCGAAGAGTTCGAGTTCCGCTTCCGCGCCCGCGACCTGCAACTCAAACGGATGAACGACTTCGCCTCTGCCTATGGCAAGTTCGACTTCAAGGCAGGCACGGGTGATGTGGTGATCGAAGCCCAGGCTGAAAATGGCCGGCTCACCGGCTACATCAAGCCACTGCTGCGTGATGTGGAGGTGTTCGACTGGCAACAAGACGTTGAAAACCAGGACAAGAATATCTTCCGTTCGATCTGGGAAGCCGTGGTGGGCGCCAGCGAAACCGTGCTGAAAAACCAGCGTAAAAACCAGTTCGCCACCCGTGTGGAGCTGAGCGGTAGCGTGCATCAGCAAAATATCAGTGCGTTTTCTGCGGTGATCGGAATTCTGCGCAATGGGTTCATCCAGGCGTTCAATGCTCGTTACGAACAGCCCAAGCCCGGCGCTGATTAACCCTGTGGGAGCTGATCAGCCAACTCATCTGTCACTGATACACCGCCATCGCAGGCAAGCCAGCTCCCACACTTCCTGCATGGGCCAGGGCTGATGTGACCCGCCATTCAGAGACTGAATGCCCCGTCTGCGTTCACAGTCGCCGGGGCTGAGGGGTATAGTCGGGCCATTGATGAATCCGAGGAATGACCGATGAAGTTCGAAGGCACCCAGGCCTATGTGGCTACCGATGACCTGAAACTGGCCGTCAACGCCGCCATCACCCTGGAGCGGCCGCTGCTGGTCAAGGGCGAACCGGGCACCGGCAAGACCATGCTTGCCGAGCAACTGGCCGAATCCTTCGGTGCCAGGTTGATCACCTGGCACATCAAGTCCACCACCAAGGCGCACCAGGGCCTGTACGAGTACGACGCGGTCAGCCGCCTTCGCGACTCGCAACTGGGCGTGGACAAGGTGCACGACGTGCGCAACTACCTGAAGAAGGGCAAGCTGTGGGAAGCCTTCGAGTCCGAAGAGCGGGTGATCCTGCTGATCGATGAAATCGACAAGGCCGACATCGAGTTCCCCAACGACCTGCTGCAAGAACTCGACAAGATGGAGTTCTACGTCTACGAAATCGACGAGACCATCAAAGCCAAGAAGCGCCCGATCATCATCATTACCTCCAACAACGAAAAAGAGCTGCCGGACGCGTTCCTGCGCCGCTGCTTCTTCCACTACATCGCCTTCCCCGACCGCACCACCCTGCAAAAGATCGTGGATGTGCACTACCCGGACATCAAGAAAGACCTGGTCAGCGAAGCGCTGGACGTGTTCTTCGATGTGCGCAAGGTGCCGGGCCTGAAGAAAAAACCGTCCACCTCCGAGCTGGTCGACTGGCTCAAGCTGCTGATGGCCGACAATATTGGCGAAGCAGTGCTGCGCGAGCGCGACCCGACCAAGGCCATCCCTCCCCTGGCTGGCGCCCTGGTGAAGAACGAGCAAGACGTGCAGTTGCTGGAGCGTCTGGCGTTCATGAGCCGTCGCGGTAATCGCTGATGCTGCTCAACCTGTTCAATGAGATGCGTGCCGCCAAGGTGCCGGTGTCGGTGCGCGAGCTGCTCGACCTGATCAACGCGCTCAAACAGCGCGTGACCTTCGCCGACATGGACGAGTTTTATTATTTGGCCCGGGCGATCCTGGTCAAGGACGAGCGGCATTTCGACAAGTTCGACCGGGCCTTCGGCGCCTATTTCAACGGCCTGGAAAAGCTCGACGACCACCTGCAGGCGCTGATCCCCGAAGAATGGCTACGCAAGGAATTCGAACGTTCCTTGAGCGATGAGGAACGTGCGCAGATCCAGTCCCTCGGTGGCCTCGACAAGCTGATCGAGGAGTTCAAGAAACGCCTGGAAGAACAGAAAGAACGCCACGCCGGTGGCAACAAGTGGATCGGCACCGGCGGCACCAGCCCCTTTGGTTCTGGCGGCTACAACCCCGAAGGCATTCGCGTCGGTGACGCCGGCAAGCGTCAGGGCAAGGCGGTGAAAGTCTGGGACCAGCGCGAGTACAAGAACCTCGACGACCAAGTGGAACTGGGCACGCGCAACATCAAGATCGCCCTGCGCCGCCTGCGCAAGTTTGCGCGCCAGGGCGCGGCCGAAGAGCTGGATATCGACGGCACCATTGACCACACCGCCCGCGATGCCGGCTTGCTGAATATCCAGATGCGCCCCGAACGGCGTAACACTATCAAGCTGTTGCTGCTGTTCGACATCGGCGGCTCGATGGATGCCCACGTGAAGATCTGCGAAGAGCTGTTCTCCGCGTGCAAGACCGAGTTCAAGCACCTGGAGTATTTCTACTTCCACAACTTCGTGTACGAATCGGTGTGGAAGAACAACCAGCGCCGTACTTCCGAACGCACCTCCACCCAGGACCTGCTGCACAAATACGGCGCCGACTACAAAGTGATTTTTATCGGCGATGCGGCCATGGCGCCCTATGAAATCACCCAGGCCGGTGGCAGCGTCGAGCATTGGAACGAGGAGCCCGGGTATGTGTGGATGCAGCGTTTCATGGCCAAGTACAAGAAGCTGATCTGGATTAACCCCTACCCGAAAGATACCTGGGGCTATACGGCGTCGACGGGGATTGTGCGGGAGTTGGTGGAGGATCAAATGTATCCGCTGACGCTGCGCGGGCTTGAAGAGGGCATGCGTTTTCTATCCAAGTGAACCCTGGCCTGTAGCCGATGCTATCGGCTACAGGCACGGCACTCAGCAATGCTCGTTGTCGATCCAGGAAAACCTGAGAAAGAGCGCAGCGAACTGTTTGATCAGTTCAGAATCCTGGCGGTCTACTTTCCCGTCGTTGTTCACATCCTGATTGATCGAAACACTGGCCCCTTGACCATTCCCGTCGCTGTATACCGCCGCCGAATAGACGATGGTTTCATCTCGAGGGTCTCCCTCGCCTTGATGGAAGTGCAGCCGCACCGTATCAGGAATCCCGTTGTCATCGAAGTCTCCGGCAAACACCTTCAGGTATTTGTCAAAGGGCTCATCGAGACTGAACCACTGGAAAGCCAGAAACAGCTGGGAAAACTCCAGTGCCATCTCCTGGTCAACCTTGTCGACAATGCCGTCTTGATTGAGATCATCCGCAATAATCCAGTCAAACTGGCCATCGTCAGTAATATCAAATGCCGTTGCCCGATGCACAAGCGCGGGGGTTTGGGCGGTGTCATAAAACTCCAGATAGACCACATCCGGAATATCGTTATCGAGTACATCCTGGGCATATATCTTCAAATAGCGCATAGCAAAGCCTGATAGTGAATAAGCCAATCAAGGCTTGCATGGCTGTGCGCTGGGGCAAAGACGACAAAATTCTGCAATGTCGTAGGACTCATCTTTAAAACCCACTTACGCTGAAAACCTGCGTAAATACTCTATGTGCTGCCGATGCGCTGTTTCCTGCACTACTGGGGCCAATCGGACTTTCTCCCCCGGCAAACACTGCGCCAGCCGCGCCAAGGATAAAGGCGTCAACGCGCCCAACCGCGGATAACCACCGATCGTCTGCCGGTCATTGAGCAACACAATCGGCTGCCCATCCGGGGGCACCTGGATCGCGCCCAACGGTATCCCTTCGGAAATCAACGACGGCCCCTGATACTGCAACGGCGTGCCGAGCAAACGCACGCCCATACGGTCGGCACGGCTGTCCAGAGACCATTCGGCGTTGAAGGCATCAAACAGACTCTGCCCGCTGAACTGGCCTATCTGCGCGCCGATGATCACGTCCAGTGATGCAGCGGATTGCAAATCCGGGTTGGCCAGCACCTTCATTGCACCGCCCGTACCGGAATAGGCCAACCGCCCGCCTTCGGCCAGTGCCTTGCCGCAACCGTCCACCCCGCCCAACGCTTCGCGCACGACCGTGGCACAACTGCCCAGTACAGCCTGCGCATCAAAGCCACCGGGCGCGGCCAGATAAGCGCGTGCCCCATTGAACGGCTGGGTGAAGCGCAGTCGCTGGCCCTTTTGCAGGATAAAACTGCGACCGGGGCTTATCGCTCGCTCATCGACATAGGCGCCCAGGTCCGCACCGGCCAAGGCCAGCAGGCAATAATCCTCGGCCTGCACGGTAAAGCCCCCAAGGGTGATCTCCACCACCGGCGCATCCAGGCCATTGTCCAACAGCCAGTTGGCCCAGGACATCGACACCCAATCCAGCGCGCCGCCCTGGGTCACGCCCAGATGACGCACGCCGAATCGCCCAGCGTCCTGCAACAGGCACAGCGGCGTGCTGGCCTCGATGATCAAGCGGCTCATGCCTGCGCCTCCAGCGGCGTGTCGTCGCCACCCAAGTGGATGAATTGCGCGTGGCTGACCGCTTCGAAGCGCACCGTGTCGCCGGGTTGCATCAGGCTGTAGCCGTCGCGCTCCCGGTCGAACAGTTTGGCCGGGGTGCGGCCGATCAGGTTCCAGCCGCCCGGGGACACCACCGGGTACGCGGCGGTTTGCCGTTCGGCGATGCCGACGCTGCCGGCAGCCACGCGTTTGCGCGGCGTGTTCAGGCGCGGCGTGGCAAGTAGCTCGTCCACCAGCCCCATAAAGGCAAACCCTGGGGCAAAACCGAGGGCGAACACTTGGTACTCGTGGGCGCTGTGGCGGCGGATCACCTCCTCCACGGCCAGCCCGCTGCGCTGGGACAGCAAGTTCAGTTCCGGGCCGACACTCAGGTCGTACCACACGGGCAGCACATGGCACTGGCCACTGCCCTGCGCCTGGGGTTGCAGATCGGTGAGGGCCTGGTCGATCAGCGCCCGGGCCTGGGCCGGGGTCAGCGCCGTGAGATCGTAATGCACCATCAAGGTGGTGTAGGACGGCACCAGGTCCACCAAGGCCGGGCCAAAACCGTGGCGCAGGCGCTCGGTAGCCGCGAGCATCCACGGCATGTTGGCTTCGGCGATCACGTCAAACAGACGCACCATCAGGCAGTCGATCGCCACCACTTCGATGCGTGGGTTCATGCTGTTTTCAACGCTTCGCGGATACGCTGCACGGCAGCGACCGAACTGGCGTTGTCGCCATGCACACACAGGGTATTGGCTTGTAGCACCAATGGGCTGCCGTCGCTGGCAATCAGCGATTCGCCACGGAAAAGGGTCAGGGCCTGCTGCACGATGGTGTCGGCGTCGTGATGCACCGCGCCGGGCAGTTGGCGAGACACCAGATGGCCGTTACTGTCATAGGCACGGTCAGCGAAGGCTTCGAACCACAGGGTCACCCCGTATTCGGCGCCCAAGGCTTGGGCCGCGCGGTTGTCGCGGGTGGCCAGCAGCATCAGCGGCAGGTCGCCGTAAGCGGCCACGGCCTGGATCACCGCACGCAACTGCGCGGGGTTGGCCATCATGTCGTTGTACATCGCGCCGTGGGGTTTCACATAGCTGACGCGCCCGCCCTGGGCGCGGCAGATGCCGTCCAGCGCACCGATCTGGTAGTGCAACAGGTCCTGGATTTCCTGCGGCGTGTAGTTCATGGAGCGCCGGCCGAAGCCTTGCAGGTCCTGGTAGGCCGGATGAGCGCCCACTTGCACGCCGTGCTTGAACGCCAGGCTGACGGTCTTGCGCATGATGCTCGGGTCGCCGGCATGGAAACCGCAAGCCACGTTGGCGCAATCAATGAACGGCATGACTTCGGCGTCCAGACCCATGGTCCAGTTGCCAAAGCTTTCGCCGATGTCGCAGTTCAGTAGCAGGCGGCTCACGGGGGTCGCTCCTGTAGGCTTTGTTTTCTTGTAGTGTGGGATTTTTTACGCAGAACTCGCAACTTGTCCTGACACCCCAACGACGCTTATCGTGGAATAGCTCGATTTTTGGCGCTTACCCGGTGCGACGTCCAACTAATAAAAACCGATCCATGCATAAGAAAAAGTTGATCCCATGAATTTGAAGTTCCTCGAAACCTTCGTCTGGGTGGCCAAGCTCAAGAGCTTCCGGCTGACGGCCGAGAAGCTGTTCACCACCCAAGCCTCGATCTCCAGCCGCATCGCGGTGCTGGAAAGCGAGCTGGGGGTGAAACTTTTCCTGCGTGATTCGCGTGGCGTGAGCCTGACCCCGGAAGGTTTGAAAGTGCTCGACTATGCCGAGCAGATGATGGTGACCATGCAGGGCTTGAAGCAGTCCCTGGAGACCACCAGCAGCAAGGTTGGGCGCATTCGGATCGGCGCAATGGACACGGTGATCCACACCTGGCTAAGCCCGCTGGTTGCTGAGCTGATGAAGCTGTACCCACTGGTGGAAATCGAGCTGGTCGCCGACACTGCGCTGAACCTCAGCGATCAACTGCAAAAAGGTTTCCTCGACCTGATCCTGCAAACCGACCTGCTGCGCCTGGAAACCGTGCGCAGCCTGGAACTGGCCAGCCACCCCATGGCCTGGATCGTGGCCAGCCAGTCGATTTACAACCGTGACTACGCCTCCCTCGCCGAGCTGGCCCAGGAGCGCATCATCACCTACTCGAAAAACTCTCACCCGCATCAGGACGTGTTGAGTTTGATGCAGGCCAATGGCGTGGCCGCACCGCGCATGAACTGCGTGAACTCGGTGTCAGCGATTACCCGGTTGCTGCGCGATGGCTTCGGTATCGGCGCACTGCCGCCGGTGCTGGTGAGCGAAGAGCTGGAGCGAGGGGAATTGGTGATGCTGCCCATGGCCCAGCGTCTGCCGAACTTGCAGGTGGTGGTGTCGTGGCGTGTGGGGGTGGAGTTGGTGGAGGAGATTGTGGGGTTGTGCCAGAAAGTCGTTGCCCGCTATGCCGAGCAAGTCGGTGCAGAACGCATGCAACTGAATAAACCCGACTGATCGTTCCCACGCTCTGCGTGGGAATGCAGCACAGGGCGCTCTGCGCCCTCACGCGCGACGCGGAGCGTCAGAAAAAGCATTCCCACGCGGAGCGTGGGAACGATCAGTGGGTCGTTAGAGGCCCTTGAGGTCCCGCTCTTCGATGGGCCGGCTCTGGCGCAGGCGCCGGCCGCCCAACACCACCCAGTCGATCAAGCGGTACAGGCACTCGATGCCGAACGACAACAGCATCGCCCCGCCCAGGCCCCAGCCCATGGCTTCAGGCGTCAGCAGAATCTGGTAGCTGTAGCCATTCCAGGTCTCCGAACGGATATCCGGGTCAGCAGCCACCGCCACTTGCAGGGCGCGGATGTACCACGGACCCTGCATGGCCTGGAATTGCTTGTCCAGCTCGAGCTGGCGGTCGAGCATGGCGCCCAGGCTGCTGGCGTCGCTCTGGAACACCGGGTCATCGCTGGCGCGGTAATGCGCCACCAAGGCTTGCATATCACCGTTGAAGAACTGCTGCGCCGTGGACTCGAAACCGCGCAAGCCGGTCTGGGCCTCAATCAAGTGGGCTTCGACGCGCTTGGCGTAGTCATTGATAAACCCCGGCACCTGCACGCCGACCAACAAGCCAACGGCAAACAGCACCAACCGCAGATAGCTAAGCAACATGCTCGATTCCTTACTTGGTAACGCCCTGGCTGACACATTCACCGCGTCGCCACAGGCTCCATTGGCCCGGTTCGTAGCGGGTCCAGTTTTCGTTGTCGGTCAACGGCTCGGTGGCGATCACCGTTACCACGTCATTGGGGGTGGTTTCGGCCTGAAAATCGACGATCACGTCGACATCTTTCAAGCGCGCCGGGCCAAAAGGCGCCCGCCGGGTGATCTGTGCCAGCTTGGTCGAGCAATAGCAGAACAGCCAGTCGCCGTCGCTGAGCAGGCAGTTGAACACGCCCTTGCTGCGGTATTCGGCGCAGGCGGCGATCAGGTCGGGCAGCACCTGTTCGATGTCCACCGGCTCGGGGAAGGCTTCGCGCACACGGTTGAGCAAGTCGCAGAACGCCGCTTCGCTGTCGGTATCGCCCACCGGGCGGTAGAAGGTGGCGCGGGGATCGAAGTCTGCCAGTTGGCCGTTGTGGGCAAAACACCAGTTACGCCCCCACAGCTCGCGCACGAACGGATGGGTATTGGCCAGGCTGACCTTGCCCACATTCGCTTGGCGAATATGGCCGATCACCACTTCGCTCTTGATGGGGTAACGCTGCACCAGCAACGCGACTTCCGACTCGCTACTGGCAGCCGGGTCCTGGAACAGGCGCAGGCCGCGGCCTTCATAGAAGGCAATGCCCCAACCGTCGCGATGCGGGCCAGTGCGCCCACCGCGCTGCATCAGCCCGGTAAAGCTGAACACGATATCGGTGGGGACGTTGGCACTCATGCCCAATAATTCACACATGCCAGGGCTCTCGCTGCAGGGCAAACAACGTTAAAGGCGCGGTTCGACCCGCATACCACCGGCAGGCGCCGGGCGACGGAACGGTTCGTCGTCTTCCGGTTCGGCGGCCAAGGCGGCATCCGCAGCCGCCTTGCGCTCACGGCGAGCGTTGGCGGCGCGTTCGATGGGCCAGCGGATCAGCACAAACACGATGTACAGGGCAAACACGATCATCGTGTACATGAACAGGTCGGAAATGGCGCGCCAGGCGTTGTTGCCGACCTTAAGCACCAAGTCCAGGGCAGTAATGGCCACGGCCGGCGCAAACTGGGTCTTGACCGGGTCGACAATGGTCGGGCTGAGCAGCAACACCGCCATCAGCAATTGCAGGGGCTCGCGCAGCCAGCGCCAGATCCAGCGGGTCATGCGCCACCACACCAACAGGCAGCCCAAAGCGGCGAAGGCGTAAAGGCCCCAAGCGGTCAGATAGTCGTTCTCGGTCATGGTGTCCATGGCAAGGTTGGCAAACAGGCGGCTATGATAACGGCTTTTGCGTGTCGCGGCTGCAATGCCTGCCACCGTCTGCCAGATAGGGAATTATCCATGCCTATTTCCACCGCACCGAATGCCCGCAAGGCCCCAGGCCCAGACCCGTACGCCTGGCTGCAAGAACGCGACAACCCTGAGGTGCTCGACTACCTCAAGGCCGAAAACGACTGGCAGGAAGCCCAACTCGCCGATCAGCAGGCGTTGCGCGAGACCCTGTTCGACGAGATCAAGGGCCGCATTCTGGAAACCGACCTGTCCCTGCCCTCCCCTTGGGGCCCGTATTTGTATTACACCCGCACCACCGCCGGTGACGAGTACGCCCGCCACTACCGCTGCCGCCGCCCGGCCGATGACAGCAACCAGGTGGACGCCAGCAGCGAAGAACTGTTGCTGGACCCGAACGTCTTGGCCAATGGCGGCTTTTTTTCCCTGGGCGCGTTCAGCATCAGCCCCGATCACCAACGCCTGGCCTATAGCCTCGATACCAGCGGCGAAGAGATTTACACCCTGTTCGTGAAGGAATTGGCGACCGACAAGGTCAGCGAACTGGCGTTCGAAAACTGCGATGGCAGCATGACCTGGGCCAATGACAGCCTGACCCTGTTTTTCGGTGAGCTGGACGACACCCATCGCCCGCACAAACTGTATCGCTATCGCCTGGACGGCACCGCAGCGCAGGAAGTGTTCCACGAGCCAGACGGCCGTTTCTTCCTGCATTGCTACCGCTCAAGCTCCGAACGCCAACTGTTGCTGGCCCTGGGCAGCAAGACCACCAGCGAAGTCTGGGCGCTGGACGCCGAGCAACCGCACCTGGCCTTCACCTGCCTGGCGCCACGGGTCGAAGACCACGAATACGACGTCGACCACGGCAAGCGCAATGGCCAGTGGACCTGGTTTATCCGCAGCAACCGCGACGGCATCAACCATGCGCTGTACGTGGCCGCCGACACCGGCACGCCGCCCACCGAAGCCGACTGGCAGAACCTGATCCCCCACAGCGACGAGGTCATGCTCGACGGCGTGAGCCTGAACGCCAACGCCATGACCTTGAGCCTGCGCATTGGTGGCCTGCCGGTTATCGAAGTACACCCCGAGAACGTGCCGGCCTATCGGGTGCAATTGCCTGACGCCGCCTACAGCCTCTACGTACAGAACAGCCTCGAGTTTCCCAGCGACAAGATCCGCCTGCGCTATGAGGCCTTGAATCGCCCGGCCCAAGTGCGCCAGCTCGAGCTGGCGACAGGCGTACAGGTCGTGCTCAAGGAAACCCCGGTGCTGGGCGTCTTCAACGCCGACGATTACGTCAGCCAACGCCTGTGGGCCACTTCTGCCGATGGCACCCAGGTACCCATCAGCCTGGTGGTCAAGCGTGACCAGCTCGGCAAGCCGACGCCCCTGTACCTGTATGGCTACGGTGCCTACGGCTCAAGCCTGGACCCGTGGTTCTCCCATGCGCGCCTGAGCTTGCTCGACCGCGGGGTGGCGTTTGCCATCGCCCATGTGCGCGGCGGCGGTGAGCTGGGTGAGGCCTGGTATCGCAGCGGCAAGCAGGAACACAAGCAGAACACCTTCAGCGACTTTATCGCCTGCGCCGAACATTTGATCGCCGAGGGCCTGACCACCTCCCCACAACTGGCGATCAGCGGCGGCAGT
Source organism: Pseudomonas sp. BTN1 (assembly GCF_001907715.1). Taxonomy (NCBI): domain Bacteria; kingdom Pseudomonadati; phylum Pseudomonadota; class Gammaproteobacteria; order Pseudomonadales; family Pseudomonadaceae; genus Pseudomonas; species Pseudomonas sp. BTN1. Next base: position 43,119 of record NZ_MPBM01000022.1, read on the forward strand.
GCCGGCGGCCTGCTGATCGGCGCGGTGCTCAACCAGCGTCCGGAATTGTTCCAGGCGGCGATTGCGGAAGTGCCGTTCGTCGATGTGCTCAATACCATGCTCGACCCGGAACTGCCGCTGACCATCACCGAGTACGACGAATGGGGCAACCCCGAGGAACCCGAAGTGTATGCGCGCATCAAGGCCTACGCGCCCTACGAGAACGTCCGTGCCCAGGCTTACCCGGCCACGCTGGTGATCGCCGGCTATAACGACAGCCGCGTGCAGTACTGGGAAGCCGCCAAGTGGGTGGCCAAGCTGCGGGATACCAAGACAGACGACAACCTGCTGCTGCTCAAGACCGAGCTGGGTGCCGGCCATGGCGGCATGAGCGGGCGCTATCAGGGCTTACGTGACGTGGCCCTCGAATATGCCTTTGTGTTCAAGGCCCTCGGTCTGGTCTAACCGCCCGGCGTTTTCGGCTTGCTGTCGTTTTGCTGCAGGCCAGGGACCGTCTGGTCCTTGGGCGGCGCCGGCAGCACGATGGGCGCCAGCGGTGGCGAGCCATTATGGGTCTTGGGCGCAACGGGCGGCGTGACTTGCGGGTACAACGTGGGCGTTGGCGTGCCCGGCGCGCCTGGGGTTGGCGCGGGCGCGACCGGTACGGTTTGTAACTCCTGAGCCTGCGCGGTACCCAATGCGAGCGCGCTCAACACAATGACCGTTAGAATGCTGCACTTCATCGATGGCTCCATGGCCTGACCGGAATGCCCTAAGGCTACTCCCAACCGCGCAAGAATGCCCTTCCCAATGAGATTTCCATGAAACGTTTCGTTCTGCTGGACACCACCCCAATCCCCGACAACGGCGGCGCCTTGTGCCTGTTCGAATACGGCAAGGACTTTGTCATCAAGATCCAGGGCGGTGACGGTGGCCAGTTGATGAACACGCGCATGCACGGCTCCGAAGATGCCCTGGCGGAGATTCCCTGCCGCAAAGTGGCCGGGCGCCCGGGTTCGCGGGTGCTGATCGGCGGCCTGGGCATGGGCTTTACCCTGGCCGCGGCGCTCAAGCATTTGGGCAAGAGCGCCGAAGTGGTGGTGGCCGAACTGGTGCCCGGCGTCGTGGAGTGGAACCGGGGGCCGCTGGGAGAGAAATCCGGACGCCCGCTGCTGGACCCGCGCACCGTGGTCCGCCAGGAAGACGTGGCCAAGGTACTGCAGGCCGAGCCCCAAGGCTTTGACGCGATCATGCTCGACGTCGACAACGGCCCTGAAGGGCTCACGCAAAAAGCTAACAGTTGGTTGTACTCGGCCAGTGGCCTGGCCGCGTGTGCCAAGGCCCTGCGCCCCAAGGGCGTGCTGGCCGTGTGGTCGGCCAGCGCCGACAAGCTGTTCAGTGACAAACTGCGCAAGGCCGGCTTCAAGGCCGAAGAAGTGCAAGTATTTGCCCATGGCAACAAGGGTACGCGGCATACCATCTGGATTGCAGAGAAGCTCAAGGGCTGATCGCGGTTGATTCAATCGCGCCAATCCCCTGTGGGAGCAGCTAGAATCAACCTTGTCCGTGAACCACCCAATAATAGCCAGGAGCCATGATGAGCTCGAACAACCCGCCCTCCCACACCGCCAAGCTGGACCGCATCCTTGCCGATGCCCAGCGCGACCGCGAAATGGGCTACCGCGATAAAGCCTTGAAGATGTACCCCCACGTGTGTGGCCGCTGCGCCCGTGAATTTGCCGGCAAGCGCTTGAGTGAACTGACCGTTCACCACCGCAACCACAACCATGATGACAACCCCCAGGACGGTTCCAACTGGGAGTTGCTGTGCCTGTACTGCCACGACAACGAACACTCGCGCTACACCGACCAGCAGTACTTCGGCGAAGGCTCCACCAGCAGCCCGAGCATTGCCAAGGCGACGCACAACCCGTTTGCGGCGTTGGCGGGGTTGATGAAGAAGGACAACTGAAGCTCTGGGCTGACTGTCCTGGCCCCTTCGCGAGCAAGCCCGCTCCCACATTTGAATGTGTTCACAAATTAAAATGTGGGAGCGGGCTTGCTCGCGAAGGCGGCGGCTGCAACAACACATAACTTGTTCCCGACCGCAGTCTCACATTCCCCGTATAATCGCCGTTTTTCTCAAGGCACCCTTCCCCGTGGGCAATAAACGCTACAGTTGCATCGGTCTGTACAACCCCAAATCCCCCGAAAACGTCGGCTCGGTGATGCGTGCCGCCGGCTGTTACGGCGTGGCCTCGGTGTTCTACACCGGCGTGCGTTACGAGCGCGCCCGGGATTTCATCACCGACACCAAGAAGGTGCACCACGATATCCCGCTGATCGGCATCGACGACCTGAAAAAGATCCTGCCCTTAGGCTGCATCCCGGTCGCCGTGGAATTGGTCGACGGCGCCCGCCCGTTGCCTGAATACACCCACCCCGACCGCGCGCTGTATATCTTCGGCCCCGAAGACGGCTCCCTGGACAAAGAGATCCGCGACTGGTGCGAGGACGTGGTGTATATCCCCACCACCGGCTGCATGAACCTGGCGGCCACGGTCAACGTGGTGCTCTATGACCGCCTGGCCAAGGGCAACAACACCCGTTCGGGCCCCAAGTACTGACATTGCGGGAACATCCGGCACATGCGCGCAGTCAGCTAGTAACACTTGCCCTTGTTGGAGACTGATCATGAGCGACAGCAAAACCTTGCGACCTATCATCGAAGCCACGCCGTTGAAGCCTCAACCCACCCAGAACGTGCATGGCTGGGAGCGCATCGGCTCGGTGGCCGGCGGGGTAATGATGGTGGGTAAAGGCTTGCGCCGTGGTGGGATTTTCGGCTTGATCCAGGTGGCGATTGGTGGCGTGGCACTGGCCCGTGGCTTTACCGGGCACAGTTCGCTCAAGGACAAACTGGAACAGGGCCGCCAGGAAATGAACAGCGTGCGCACGAAAATCGAGCGCGCCGGGGAAGAGTTGAAGAACCTGAAGACCAAGGCTGAAGTGGCAGCTGAAAAGGCGGTGAAACCTAAAGCCTGACCTGAGACTTGGACATGCTGGAGATTCAAATGTGGGAGGAGGCTTGCCCCCTCCCACATTTGAATTGCACAGGGCTAAGGATCAGCGCAGAAGTTTGCTGTCCAGTACCACCGAAGACTCACCAATCACACTCTCGGCCAACTGCACGAACTCTTTGGTGTTGATGCTGTTCACCCGCATCACTGCCTGCGCCAGATCGTCCAGGGAGCGCTTGTTGTGGGTCTTCACGCGGATCTCACGGTCCAGTTCCTGCAATACCACCACCGAACGCGCCAGCGTCGCGCCGTTGACGTGCTCGCCTTTGAGGGTGCTGACGTCTTTGCCTTCTTTGGTCAGCCGTGCCTGGATCGCCGCATAGCGCTCATCGGTAATACCGCCGGCACGCCGCATCAACTCGATTGCGTAGTACTCGCCCAAGCCCTCGCTGATCCAGTCACTGCTGTCGTGGTCATTAAAGCGCCCGATGGCCTGCACCACTTCGCGCAGCAACGGGCTGCTGCCATTTTCGCCAACCAGCGGCGTGCGGCTGTTGAGGTAGATCGAATCGCGTAACGAATAAGCGCCCCGCCGCATCGGGTCACTGGCACCGACAATCAACAGTTTGCCAGGATGGCGCGGGAACGCGGCCTCCACCTGGGGCCAGACAAACGTCAGTAACGTCAGCACGTCCATGCGGCGCATCCCCTGGCCCTTGGGCGAGGCCACGGTGACGTCGGTATCACCCAGGCGCAGGCGGCGGCTGCCGAGGTTGCCCGCCAGCATCCAGCCGGTGGGGCGGTCGAACAGGCGGGACACGTTGTCGATGCGGAATTTGTTCTGGCCGATGCGCGGCCAGGCGGTTTCGACGCTCTTCCAACCCGTCGGCAGTTCAAACATCAGGCGTGAGACCAGTTCGACGCCGTCTTGCTGGTCGAGACGGGCGGCCGGCACCAGGTCTTCGCCGCGCAGTAACGCCCAGCCGGGCGTGATGCGTGTGTCATACACGCCGGGCTTGCGCGCATGGGCCAGGCGCACGCGGTAGGTCAGGCTGGCCTTGTCGGCACTGGGTTGCCACAGGCCACGGTTGCCCGTGATTTGCCACTGGCCATCGGCCTTGAAGTCGCTGTAGTCACCGTCGCGGCCCAGGTCGAAGTTCAGGCTGCGCACCGCCGCGCCTTGGGACAGGCTGACGCGCACCTCGGCCTGCTGGCTTTGGGGCAACAGCTTGACGTGGTAATCCAGGTCGACTTTCTTCGCGCACCAGCCCGGCCCGCTCAGCGCCAGCACGACCAGGCCCGCTGCCCACTTGGCGGCCACCTTCATACACACTCCTCGTTCAACCCGCGCGGAAAATCAGGTAATCCTCCCAGTCGTCCTCGGGCACGCTGCCTTCGCTGAGCATGCGCCCGGACTGGGAAATGCGTTCGTGGTGCACCGCGTCACGGTCGCCGCAGACCAGGTGATGCCACAGCGGCAAGTCCTTGCGCTCGCTGACCAGGCGGTAACCGCAGGTCGGCGGCAACCATTTGAACTGATCGGCCTGGCCCGGCGTGAGCTGGATGCAATCAGGCACCGAGGCACGGCGGTTGGGGTAATCGGTGCACTGGCAGGTTTTCAGGTCGAGCAGTTTGCAGGCGATACGCGTGTAATAGACGCTGTTGTCGTCCTCATCCTCGAGCTTTTGCAGGCAGCACAGGCCACAGCCGTCGCACAAGGACTCCCACTCCTCTTGGTCGAGGTGCTCAAGGGTTTTGCGTATCCAGAAAGGTTCGACTTTGGCGGCCATGGCTCTGCATCAGTATCGGAAGGTGAAAAGGCCGCCAGTCTAGTGCCCAAGCCCGTTGGGGCCAAGCGCTTACGACTGACGGTGTTGCAAGACTTGTCAGGCCTGGGTGCGCGCAGTAGTTTTGAATCCCGGTTTTTTCATCAGGGTCTGTCCATGAGCAATAACCCCCGCGTTGTCGATTATCCGATCCACACCCAATTTACCGAGCGCTGGTCGCCCCGCGCCTTTACCGGCGAGAGCATCCCGCAGGAGACGCTGCTGAGTTTCTTCGAAGCGGCACGCTGGGCACCTTCGGCCTACAACTCGCAGCCGTGGCGGTTTCTGTATGCGCGCCGTGACACGCCGGATTGGGAGCGTTTCCTGGGCCTGCTGAATGAATTCAACCGCAATTGGGCGCAGCATGCGTCGGCTCTGGTCATTATCGCGTCGAAAACCGACTTCATCGCCCCCGGCGCCACAGAAGAAACCCCGGCGCTGTGGCACACCTTCGACACCGGCTCGGCCTGGGGCCACCTGGCGCTGCAAGCCAGCCTCAGTGGCTGGCACACCCACGGCATGGCCGGCTTCGATCAGGAACTGACCCGCAAGGAGCTGAAGATTCCCCAGGGTTATGCGCTGCATGCGGCCGTGGCGGTGGGCAAGCTGGGTGACAAGTCGAGTTTGCCGGAGTACCTGCAAGGGCGCGAAATGCCGAGCCCGCGCAAGCCGTTGAGCGAGCTGGTGTCCGAGGGGAACTTCAGTCTCTAAGCATCGCCCTCTCATCCTCTGTAGGAGCGAGCTTGCTCGCGAAGAACGTCAACGATGACGCGCACTTTCTGAATAAGCGCGGCGCCTGTGAGTTTTTCGCGAGCAAGCTCGCTCCTACATGAGGCCATCGGGCAAGCTCTTCAGTAACCGCGCTCGAAATCCACTTCCCCGCGCAGCGCTTGCTTGGCCTGATACGCCCGCAGGTTCTGCACAAACAACGCCACCATCATCGGCGGCGAGGTCGGGGCCGAGCTGTGCCCGGTCAACAGCAAACCCCACGCCGTCCAGAACGGATGGCGTTGGGGCAAGGGCTCCTGGCGGCACACGTCGATCACCGCGCCGGCCAGGTGCCCTTCTTTGAGCGCCTCGACCAGGTCGGCGTCCACCACCGCCACGCCGCGTCCGACGTTGATAAACAAACCGGTGGGTTTGAATTGCTTGAACAGCGCCGCGTCGTACAGGTCATGGGTATCAGGCGTGTTGGGCAGCAGGTTGATCACGTAATCCACCTCCCCCACCAGCCGGCCCAACTGGTCCAGCCCCGCCACTTCGATAAACGGTGCCTGCTCGCGGGCCTGGCTGGCGATGCCATATAACTGCACGCCGAACGGCAGCAGAAACTCGGCCACGCTCTGGCCAATGTCACCGGTGCCGACGATCAGCGCCTTACGCCCCGCCAGGCTCTGGCCCATGCGGTTATCCCATTTGCGCTCCACCTGGCTGACCAACCGCGCCAGCACTTCGCGCTCGTGGCCCAGCATGTAGGTGAGGACAAACTCGGCCATGACCTGGCCAAAAATGCCTACCGCGCGGGTCAGCCGATAGTCGCGTGGCAAGCCGTCGGCCAGCAGTGGCGTGATGCCCGCCCACGTCGATTGCAGCCATTGCGGATGATGGCCCTGGCGCAGCAGGGTCGCCAACAGATCGGGCTGGCCCAGCCACACCGGACAGTCGGCGGCCAGGCGCGAGAGTTCGGCCGAATCGCCGCTGGTCAGCACTTCGAGGTCTGGGGCGGCGTCCCTGAGCAATTGGGCGTAGAGCGGATGATCCTGTTCAGCAATCAGAACACGCATGGTTCAAACCTTTGAAAAAACAGTGCAGACGGCCGCCCGCATCCTTACGGCCACCGTCCTCTAATACGATTCCATTGAAACTGTGCCCTGAGCCGGGCACGGGTCGATCACATCGGGTCGTTGCGGCGCAGCAGCTCTTCGGGCAAGTGCTCGATGTACTCGTCCTCAGCTGGCGGCATTTGTAGGTGGTAGCCCTGCTTGTCGAGGTTTTCCAGCACCACGGTGATGTCTTCGCGCGACAGCTTGCGCTCAGGCGTCAGCACCATGTCAAAGGCGTGATGCGCCTTGCCGAAGGCTTCCATCAACGGCTCGGGTACGCGCTCCAGGGCATCGCTTTTGAGCACATAGAGGTACATGCCGTCTTTTTTCTTGCTGCGGTAGATGGAGCAAATACGTTTCAAGGCTGTTCTCCGGCATTGGCCAGGCTGTCGAGCAACGCCTGGCCCATCAACTCGCGGCGCCAGCCACGCAGCGAGTCTGGCAATTGGTAAGGCCCATCGGGGTAGCCACTTTTAACCAGGGCTTCGAGGGTTTTCTTGCGCAGCATCAGTTCCGGCGCCATGTCCAGGCGCTCGGCGAAAGTTTGGCCCAAAGCCCGCAGTTGCTTGATCAACGCGGCAGCGTCCACGGGTAACGGCTCAGCCACGGCAGGCGGCCATTGGTCCATGGGCACGCTACCGGTGCGTTTGATCAGGTCCAGCAAAAACTGGCCGTCCTGGCGCACGGTGCGCGGGTGCATGTCTTCGATCTTGCCCAGGGCGGCGAGGTTATCCGGCTGGGATTTGGCCAGGGGCCACAACGAGTGTTCGCGAATAATACGGTTGCGCGGCAAGTCGCGAGCACGGGCCTGCTGCTCGCGCCAGGCGCACAGTTCACGCAACACCGCGAGTTGGGCACGGGACAATTTCCACGCCAGCTTGGCGTCGCGGTACACCTCGTAGGGGTCGATCTCGCGGCGCAGGTTGGCCACCAATTCGGCGCCGTCTTCCAGTACCCAGGCGTATTTGTCATCCGACAGTTGCGGGCGCAGACGGGTGTAAACCTCGGCCAGGTGCACCGCGTCTTCGGCGGCGTAGCTGATCTGCGTCTCCGACAATGGCCGCTGCAGCCAGTCGGAGCGGGTTTCACCCTTGGGCAACTCGATATTCAACACCGCCTGCACCAGGCGCGAGTAGCCCATGGAAAAACCGAGGTTGAGGTAGGCCGCTGCCAATTGGGTGTCGAACAATGGCACCGGCAAGCTACCGGTCAGGCGCGACAGCACTTCCAGGTCTTCACTGCAGGCGTGCACCACCTTGATCACCGCTGGGTTCTCCAGCAAGGCGGCCAAGGGTTGCCAATTGTCGATGGTCAGGGGGTCGATCAGGTAAGCGCGCACGCCATCACCGATCTGGATCAGCCCGGCAATAGGGTAAAAGGTGTCGACCCGCATGAATTCGGTGTCGAGGGCGACGAATGGCAACTGCTGCCATTCGGCGCAATGCTGGCCGAGGCTATCGTTGTCGCAGATCCAGTGAATATCGATGGCCACACGGCTCTCCCTTGAAGAATGGCGCGCAGTATATATCGCGAAAGGGGCTTGCGAGCATCCGCAGTGCACACGCCATCATGAAAACTCCGACAGGAGATGAAGAATAGTCCGACAAAGGGGCGTTATCCTCTCTTACGCAAAACGTAGACGCACCATCGCCGCGAGCCCGGCAGGAACTCTTGGTAATTGAGGATTTTGAAGCCGGCTTGCCGAAACTCGCTCTCTACGGGCGTGCCCACGTTCACGGCAACAATCACCGTGTCGCGGCTGACGCGGTGAAACTCGTGCAATAACATGAGCCGCGCATCACTGTCGGGCACATGGCGAAACAAATCCAGGCAAAAAATGCAGTCCACCGCATTCGCCGAAAGGCCAATGGAAAACGCCGAGCCCTGGAATGTTTTGACACGCTTGAGCAACCCGCCGGGGTGATGGGTGCGCGCGTGATCGAGCATCGCCTGGGAGTTGTCCGAGGCCAGTATCACGCGGTTGACATGTTCGGCCAGCACCGGCCAGAAGCGCCCGGAACCGCACGCCAGGTCGAGGATAAGCCCTGGCTCCCCCGCCACCTTCAGGGCTTGGCGTACCAACCGCGCATCGCGCCACGCCGACAGGCGCTGCAACAGCCTGGGCGGACGCGGGTCGCCACAGCCCCTGGCATGCTCACGGTCATAGCGCTCGGTGAATTCGGTCTCGATGGAGGATGGAGGTTGTGGCGACATCGCGGGCTCATGTGAATGAAACGGTAGTAAACGACCTTGATTCGCAGCTTAACCGCCGCAACGTGAAAAAAAGGTCGAAAGCCCCCCACTAAAACCGGTCACGCTTGATGCAAGTACCAGCGCCAATCCTGCTCCCCTACCTCGCCCATGAACTGGCGGTATTCGGCGCGTTTGACCGCCAGGTAAACGCCGAGGAATTGGCGCCCGAACGCATCCGGTGCCCAGCGGGAGGTTTCCAGCGCGCGCAAGGTGGTCAGCCAGTCGGTGGGCAACAGTTCCTTGGCCTGGGCGTAGCCGTTACCTTGCACCGGGGCGCCAGGGTCGAGCTGTTCGCGGATGCCTCGATGAATGCCGGCCAGGATCGCGGCGGCCGCCAGGTAGGGGTTGGCGTCGGCCCCGCAGATGCGGTGTTCGATATGCCGGGATTGAGCCGGGCCACCGGGCACGCGCAGGCTGACGGTGCGGTTGTCCACGCCCCAGGTGGCAGCGAGCGGCGCATAGCTGTTGGTTTGGAAGCGTCGATAAGAGTTGGCGTTGGGGCAGAACATCAACAGTGAATCGAGCAAGGTACTGAGCATGCCGCCCACGGCCTGGCGCAGCAGTGGCGTGCCGTCGGCCGCTTCACTGGCAAACAGGTTATTGCCCTGGGCATCGGCCAAGCTGACGTGCATGTGCATGCCTGTACCGGCCAGGTCGTCAAACGGCTTGGCCATGAAACAGGCGGTCATTCCATGTTTGTGCGCCACGCCCTTGACCAGGCGTTTGTAGCGCACGGCTTCGTCCATCGCCTGCAGCGCGTCGGTGCGGTGTTCGAGGGTGATTTCCACTTGGCCCGGCGCGTACTCGGAGATAGCCGTGCGCGCCGGAATCCCTTGCAGTTTGCAGGCGCTGTAAAGGTCGGCAAGAAACGGCTCGATCTGCTCCAGCTCGCGCAGGCCGTACACCTGGGTCGAGCGCGGACGCTTGCCATCCACATCCCGCGCCGGTTGCGGGCGGCCGTTACTGTCGGGCTTCTGGTCGAGCAGGTAGAACTCCAGCTCCGCCGCCATCACCGGGTAATAACCGTCGGCCTTGAGCGCCTCGATAACATTGGCCAGCAGGTGCCTGGGGTCGGCCACGGTGGCGGGCAGGCCTTCGGTGGGGTGCATGCTGACTTGCACCGCCGCGGTGGGGATCAAGCGCCATGGCATGCGCTGCAAGCTGCCGCTGATCGGATAGGCGCGGCAGTCGATATCCCCCACCTCCCAGACCAGCCCGGAGTTTTCTACGTCATCGCCATTGATAGTCAGGCCGAGGATGGTGCTGGGCAGAGGCCGGCCACTTTCGTACACCGCCAGCAGTTCGTCGCGGTGCAGCAGCTTGCCGCGCGGTACGCCGTTGTTATCGAGGATAAACAGCTCGAACATCTCAATGTCGGGGTTCTGTTCAAGGAAGGTCTGGGCTTCATGCAGGCGGGCAAAAACACTCATGGGAATTCTCATACGTTTGCGTCAGGCAAGCGCGCAGGCGCCGCCGGGCAGATGCGCACAGGTGCGCGTCATCCATGGGGTAGATCAACGTAGGAGAGAGGTATCTGGCGGGCGCGCGTGTCGGCAATGGAACAGAGCCCAGAACGCAAGCGCAGACGGCAATGTCGCGGTGTGAATGTCGGGGCAAGCGTGCATGCGCGCTTCACAGTGATAGAAAGACTTGAGCGTCACACGCGGGGATACGCAGGTAAATTCAGGCTTGACGGAGTTTGGTTGCAGTTTGGCTAAACATTCACCGCGCCTTGCCACCCTGCCCTGTGCTGGAAATAATGAGCCCCCGACCGTGCCCCAAGGATTCGACCCCATGAAAGCGCCTCTGGCCCTCTGTGTACTGGCAAGCCTGGCCACTGTCGCCCAGGCCGACACCGCTGCATCTCGCCTTGACGACGTGATTGCGCGCGGCACCCTCACCGTGTGTACCACCGGCGACTACAAGCCTTACACCTCGCTGCGCAGCGACGGCGGCTATGAAGGCATCGACATTGCCATGGCCGAGTCTCTCGCCAAGAGCCTCAACGCCAAAATCACCTGGGTGCCTACCACCTGGAAAGCCCTGATGCCGGACTTTCTGGCCCAACGCTGCGACATCGCGGTGGGCGGTATTTCCGTGTCGTTGGAACGTCAGAAAAAAGCCTTCTTCAGCCAATCACTCGGAGTCGACGGCAAGATCCCGCTGGTACGCTGCGCCGACGTGCAGCGTTACCAGACGGTGGAGCAGATCAACCAGCCCGAGGTGCGAGTGATCGAACCGGCGGGCGGCACCAACGAAGTGTTTGCCCGTGCGCACTTGGGCCAGACGCAGATTCGCCTGCATGACAACGTGACGATTTTTGATGAGCTGCTGGCGGGCAAAGCCGATGTGATGATTACCGACGCCAGCGAGGCACGTTATCAGCAGAAGCTCAAGCCTGGGTTGTGCGCGGTCAACCCGGAGCAACCGATGCAGTACAGTGAAAAAGCGTTTTTGTTGCCGCGCGATGATGTGGCCTGGAAGAGTTACGTGGATCAGTGGTTGCATTTAAGTGTGGCGACGGGGGCGTATGCGGGGATTGTGGGGCAGTGGTTGGCTGCGCCTTGAATGCGGGGTGCCAGGTAGATCGGTGTTGATTGTCCGGCCGTCATCCCAGGCGAGCCAGCTCCCACATTGGGATCCTGGGGCGTCAGCCCGGCCCTACGCCTTGATCAACGCTACAAACGCCGCACACGCAGCGCTGCGATACGCGCCCTTGCGGCTCAGCAGTGCCGCGGTGCGCTGCGGCAACGGTGGGGCAATCGCCACGGCATGCAGGCCTGCCTGGGCCTCGGCCAGTGCGCGGGGCAGGACGGTTGCCAGGGGCGTGCTGCGCACGATTTCGATAATCGCGCTGATGGAATTGGCCTCCATGGCAATCTGCGGTTTAACCCCTTGCTGGTGGCAGTAGTCGTCGATGTAGCGGCGGGTGGCGAAGCCTGTGTTCAGTAGCACCAGAGGCTGTTCGAGCCAGGCCGGTTGTGTGCGTTCGGGGTGACTGGCACTGACGACCAGGCTCAGCTCTTCGACAAACAGCGCCTCACAGTCGATCTCCAGCCCATGCTCGCCGGTAAAGCCGATGCCGATATCCAGCAGGTCCTCGCCCAGCGCGGCTTCGATACGGTCTTGGGTCAGTTCCTCGATGCTCAGGGTGATGCCCGGATACAGCTGGTTGAAACGCGCCAGCAATGGCCCGATCAGGTAGGCGGTGAAAGTCGGCGTCATGGCCAGGCGCAAATGCCCTCGGCGCAGGTCCTGCACGTCATGTATGGCGCGGGTGCCGGCTTGTAGATCCTGCAAGGCCAGCCGCGCATAACGCACATAGGCCTGCCCCGCGTCGGTCAGGCTGACACTGCGCCCGGAGCGGTCCAGCAGTGGCGCGCCCAGACTTTCTTCCAGTTGCTTGATCTGTTGCGACAAGGTCGGCTGCGACACGTGCAGCGCCTCTGCAGCCCGCGTGAAGTTGCGGTGCTCGGCAACGGCCAGCAAGTAACGGATATGACGCAACAGCATGAGCAGCGCTCCAACTATAGGCATGACTTATAGAAAGCATAATAAACCGGTCTTGGACCCTATAGCCAAAAACTCCCATCCTTGCCCCCATCAGCGACGCAAGGAGAACCACCATGCAGCATCTCATCGACGGCTTTCGCAAATTCCAACGTGAAGCCTTTACCCCTCGCAGTGACTTGTTCAAACACCTGGCGACCACGCAAAGCCCCGGCACCTTGTTCGTGTCCTGCTCTGACAGCCGCGTAGTCCCCGAGCTGTTGACCCAGCAGGAACCGGGCGACCTGTTCGTCATCCGTAACGCCGGCAACATAGTGCCGTCCTACGGCCCGGAGCCGGGAGGTGTGTCGGCCACAGTCGAATATGCCGTAGCGGTGCTGGGCGTCAGCGACATCGTGATTTGCGGGCACTCGGACTGCGGCGCGATGACTGCAATTTCTACCTGCAAATGCCTGGACCACCTGCCCGCCGTGGCCAACTGGTTGCGCCATGCCGAGTCGGCCAAGGTGATCAATGCCGCCCGTACGCATGCCTCGGACGCTGCACGCCTGGATTCATTGGTGCGCGAAAACGTGGTCGCCCAACTGGCCAACCTCAAGACTCACCCTTCGGTCGCCCTGGCGCTGGAACAAGGCCGGATGAACCTGCATGGCTGGGTGTACGACATCGAAACCGGCGGCATTGACGCTTTGGACGGGCACACCGGGCGCTTCGTCTCCCTGCTCGACCACCCCAGCACCCGCGCCCACGCCGCCTGAACCCTAATCAACCCAAGAGGACGTCACCATGTTGCAATCCCAATTCGCTCAAACCCCACGCCTGGCCCTGGCCGACACCGTTATCGACCTCAAGGCACGCAAAAACCTGTCGTGGCAGGACCTCACCGACGGCACCGGGCTGAGCCTGGCATTCGTCACCGCAGCCCTGCTCGGCCAGCACCCGCTGCCCAAGGAAGCGGCCGACATCGTGTGCGGCAAACTCGGCCTTGACGAGGACGCCAGCCGCCTGCTGCAAAGCGTCCCACTGCGCGGCAGCTTCCCGAGCGGTGTGCCGACCGACCCAACCATGTACCGTTTCTATGAAATGCTGCAAGTCTACGGCTCTACCTTGAAGGCCCTGGTGCATGAGCAATTCGGCGACGGCATCATCAGCGCCATCAACTTCAAACTGGACATCAAGAAAGTCGAAGACCCGGACGGCGGCTCCCGTGCGGTCATCACCCTGGACGGCAAATACCTGCCGACCAAACCCTTCTGATTCGCCGCCAACCGTCTACGCTCTTGGCACACCAACAAGAACGAGGGACGGGTAAATGAAGAGACTGCTCCGATTCACCTGGCTGCTGCTGTTGTGTTGCAGCCAGGTGCATGCCGCCACGGCACAGGAAGCGGATGCCCAAGCCGCCAAGGCCCTGCTGGAAAAGGCCTTGGCGTACTACCACAAGCAAGGTGACAAGGCGTTCGCCGCCTTCAGCCGTCAGGGCGAGTTCATCGACCAGGACCGTTATGTGTTTGTGGTCGATACAAAAGGCGTACTGCTGGCCAGTGGCGGGCCCTCCTCCGCGCTCATAGGTCGCGATGTGTCCGAGGTACTCGGACCGGATTTGCGCCAATCCTTCAAGGACGCGCTCAAGGTGCCCGAAAACCAGGGTATCCAGCAGGCTGACTACCGCTGGCAGAACTGGAATGACGGCAAGGTCGAACATAAACACGTGTTTTATCAGCGCGTGGGCGAACGCATCCTGGCGGTCGGTTATTACTTGCCGCGCGCCACACCGGAACAGGCACGGGCGCTGCGCAACAAGGCGGTGGAGGCGTTGGTCAAGGATGAAGCCGGCACGCTCAAGGCGATCAACTCCTTGCAAGGCGGCTTCCTGCAAGATGATCTCTACGTATTCGTGGTGGACCTGAACACGCAGCGCTACGTCGCCCATGGCACCAACCTGCGCCTGATCAACACCGATTTTGCCAAGATCAAGGACCCGGATGGCAAACCGGTGGGTGTGCCGATCCTCCAGATGATGGCCGAACAGGACCAGGGCGAATACAAATACCGCTGGAAAAACCCGGTGACCGGCAAGGTCGAGAACAAGCATGCCTATGTGCGCAAGAGCGGGCATTTCATGGTTGCGGTGGGGTATTACAGCCCCTGATCCTGATCATTCCCACGCTCTGCGTGGGAACGCCGCCTGGGACGCTCCGCGTCCGCTTATCTAACTTTGTCTTCACGGCCGCGCAGTACCCGATTCGGCATCGCTATCGCAGCGGCCAACCCCAGCAGCGACACCGCCGCACTCACCATCAGCAAATGCCGGAACGTCACCGCCAGCTCGCCGCGCAACGCATCTTGCGCCGGGCCGGGTGCGGCGTTGAGGCCGTCGAGCAGCACGTTGCCGGAACTGCCTTCGGCCACCAGTGCGCCGCTTGCCAGATGGGCGAAACTGGAATCGTGTAACAGCGCCAGCAGCAACGCCGACATGCAGGCCACCCCCACTGCCCCGCCCAGGGAGCGAAACAGGTTGGTGGTGCTGGTGGCCACACCGATATCCCGCTGCTCCACCGAGTTCTGCGTCCCCACCAACGAGGTCGGGAACTGCATGCCCGCGGCGATACCGCACAACAACATGAAGACGCTGGTGAGCGCCACCGCCTGGGGCGCGCTGTAGGCCATGCCGAGAATCGCCAGCGGGCTCAACACCGCGCCGCTGAGGATCATCGGTTTATAGCGGCCCGTCACCGAGGTCATGCGCCCGGCAAAATACGCGCCCATCGGCAAGCCCATCGCCAAGGGCAGCAAGTGCAGGGCCGCGCTGTCGGCACCGGCGCCGGTTACGGTCTGGTAGCGCAGGGGCATCAGCACCGTCAGGGAAATCGCCTGGAAGCTGGTGATGAAAATCGTGCACCAGCACAACACCGCACTGCGGTTGGCAAACAAGTGCATCGGCAACAGCGGTTCCCGTGCGCGGCGTTCGTGCCACACAAACACGCTTAACGCCAGCAGTGCGCAGGCCAGCAACCCCAGCACTTGATCGTCACGCCACGAATGGCCCTGGCCGATTTCGGTGATGCCCAGCAACAAGGCGGTGAGGCCGACGATCATCAGCACCGTGCCGAGGTAATCGATGATCGGCTTGCGCTGCGGCACCGGCAGCCCCACCAGGGTGCGATGGGCCACGTACCAGGCGCCGACGCCCAGTGGCAGGTTGATCAAAAACACCCAGCGCCACGACAGGTACTCGGTCATATAACCGCCCAGCACCGGCCCGGCCACGCTGGCCACCGCGTACATGCTGCTGAAATACCCCTGATAACGTCCCCGTTCGCGGGGAGGAATAATGTCGCCAATGATCGCCTGGCTCACCGAGACCATCCCGCCAGCGCCGATACCCTGCAGCACCCGCGCCAGCACCAGTTGCTCCATGCTTTGCGCCAGGCCGCAAAACAACGACGCCAGGGTGAACAGGCCCATGCCGATGAGCATCATGGGCCGGCGCCCATACAGGTCACCGAGCTTGCCGTAGATCGGCACCGCCACGGTCATCGCCACCATGTAGCCTGAGATCACCCAGGCCAGCAGGTTGACGTCATGGAACTGTGCGGAAATGGCCGGCATGGACACGGCGACAATGGTCTGGTCCAGGGCACCCAGGAAGATCGCCATCATCAGCGCGACCAGGATACTGCGCACGGCGGGAACGGTTGGAGCGGGCTGATTGAGGTGAGTCACGGCAGAACCTTCGAGCAGGGCCCACAGGCAACAGTCACCGGTGGGAATACTCGATACGATAGCAGGCTATTCGATAGGCTCGTAAGGAAGGCCGACGTAATTTTCTGCGATGGTTTTGCGCCCGGCCTGGGAGTGGATGAAATAGTCCAGCTCGCTCTCGGCAATGCGCTGGCTGAAGGCGTCCGCCTGGGGAAACTGATGCAGCATCGAGGTCATCCACCAGGAAAACCGCTCGGCTTTCCACACTCGGCGCAGACAGATTGCCGAGTATTTTTCCAGCAAGTCCAGGCGCCCTTCGTGGTACACCTTGAGCAAGATGCGAAACAAGGTGCTCACATCACTGGCCGCCAGGTTCAAGCCCTTGGCACCGGTGGGCGGCACAATGTGCGCGGCATCGCCGAGCAGGAACAGGCGCCCGTACTGCATGGGTTCCACCACAAAGCTGCGCAGCGGCGCGATGCTTTTCTCGATCGACGGGCCGGTCACCAATTGTTCGGCCAATGAGCCGGGCAGGCGGCTCTTGAGTTCATCCCAGAAACGTTCATCCGCCCAGTCTTCCAGCTTCTCTTCGACCGGCA
The DNA here is from genome assembly GCF_001907715.1 of Pseudomonas sp. BTN1. Taxonomy (NCBI): domain Bacteria; kingdom Pseudomonadati; phylum Pseudomonadota; class Gammaproteobacteria; order Pseudomonadales; family Pseudomonadaceae; genus Pseudomonas; species Pseudomonas sp. BTN1. Next base: position 59,834 of record NZ_MPBM01000022.1, read on the forward strand.
CTTGAAGGTAGTAACGGCTGCGGGTCGGCGACCGCATGCTGCACAGCGCAAAACCCCGCGCATGTTTGGCGTACACCAGTTCGGCATGTACCGGCGGCGTGTCGGCCAGCACGCCCAGCCAGCCGAAGGGGTAGACGCGTTCGAACACCTTCAGCGCTTGCGCCGGTATCGACTGGCGGGCCACACCATGGAAACCGTCGCAGCCGGCAATGTAGTCGCACTCCAGGCGGTAGGCTTGGCCTTCGTGCTCAAAGGTCAGCCACGGCTGTTCACTTTTCAGGTCATGGGGTTGAACATCGGAGGCTTCGTACAGGGTGATGGCACCGGCGGCTGCGCGGGCGGCCATCAGGTCGCGGGTGACCTCGGTCTGGCCGTAGATCATCACCGACTGGCCGCCGGTCAAGGCCTTGAGGTCGATGGAAGTGAGTTGGCCATTGAGGGCAATATCAAACCCGTCGTGCACCAAACCTTCGGCGTCCATGCGTTGGCTGACGCCGGCTTCGCGCAGCAGGTCGACCATGCCCTGTTCCAACACACCGGCGCGGATACGGCCTTTTACGTAATCGGCGCTCTGACGCTCTAGAACGAGGGTCTGGATGCCAGCATTGTGCAGCAGTTGGCCGAGCAGCAATCCGGAAGGACCGGCACCGATAATGGCGACTTGGGTTTTCAGGGTTTTCATTATTTTTATGACCTTCAAGCTTCACGCGAACGTATGGAGTGAAAGAGTTGTCATTGCTCTTGTGGCTGACATTTTTCACTTGAGTGAGGCTCATAAGAAGGTGAAAACTGCGTCAAAACCTGTGCTTTTCGCCAATCGGGGCGATTACCGAACCACTATCCTGAGTATCGGATTGAAACCATGACCAAAACCGCGATTCCGGTCTTCAAGCTTTACGGGGAAAGCCAGCAGTGGCCGACTCCCGATTTGTTGCACTGCGAAACCATTTCCCGGCGCAGTCGGGAATACCAGTGGGAAATCCAGCCCCACCGGCACGCGGACCTGTGCCAGTTGCTGTATGTGCACAAAGGCCAGGCACAACTGGAAATCGAAGGCCAGCGCACCACGCTCAATGAGTCGAGCCTACAAGTGCTGCCACCGCTTTGCGTGCACGGCTTTCGTTTTTCCGAGGATGTGGAAGGGTTTGTGGTAACGCTGTCGGCGCCGCTGGTCAGCCACTTGCAGGCGCAACTGGGCTCTACCGTCGATGGCCTGCACACACTCGGCAGCTACCCGGCGGGCAAGGACAGCGATTACTTGAACAGCCTGTTCGTACGTTTGCAGGACGAATACGCCGATGACCAACCGGCACGGGACATGATGCTGCACGCCCTGGTCAGCGTGTTATTGGTGTGGGTCAGCCGCCAGGCGATCCAGCGCCGCCACCCACGGGCGCCACGGGGTCGTGAGTACTTTCGGCGGTTTACGCAACTGGTCGAACAGCATTACCGCGAACACCCCAAGATTGAAGACCTGGCCCACAAGCTGGGTATCTCGGTCTCACACTTGAACGGGACGTGTCGGGAGTTGGGTGGGCAACCGGCGTTGCAGATCATGCATGACCGCCAGTTGCTGGAAGCCAAGCGCCTGCTGACCTACACCAGCATGACCATCAACGAGATGTCCGAGGTGCTGGGCTTTTCAGACCCGACCAACTTCTCACGGCTGTTTCGCCGCAGGGTCGGGTTTTCACCCAAGGCGTTTCGTGAACAACTGAAGGCAGAGCAGCCTACCTGAGCGCACTGAAACTGCCGGTGCGGGGAACGCATTGGTCCTGATGGCAGCTGATGGCGAATGCCGCCGGCTGCATGCGTGTTTGCTCGACGCGGTAGGCGGCAGTCCCATACAGCGCTGTCGCCAATGCGCAGAGGGTGAAAATCGTCAGGTACTTTCTGGTTTTGATGCTCATGGCACAGACCTCTGAACGGATCTACAGGGTGCTGTTTAAAGCATAGGTCAGTCAGGGCAACTTGCCATGATGCGCTGCCATTCAGCGCGCTTATTTCACCTCAGAGCCCTATGTCCCAAACCGGCTCTTCGGGAAACCGCAGCACCAGGAAATCCAGGAGGCTACGCAGCGCCGAAGGCATGTGTTTGCGTGAGGCGTACACCGCATAGATATTCATCTGTCGCGGCTCGGCGTGCGGCAGCAAGCGCACCAACTCCCCACTGCGAATCAGCTCACCGGCCTGATAACTGGGCAGCATCGCCACCCCTGCCCCGGCCAGCGTCACGCGCATCAACGTGCTGGCCTCATTGGCCGTGATATTGCCGTGGACCGGCACCGACACGTGCTCTCCGTTTTCTTCGAAATGCCACAGGCTCTTGCCGAAGTAAGAGTGGGTCAGGCAGTTGTGCCGGGCCAGGTCTTCGACCTTCTGCGGCGCCGGATGCTCGCGCAGATAAGCCGGTGTGGCGCACACCACCGAGCGACATACGGTCAGGCGCCGGGCGATCAGGTTGGGGTCCAGATCGTTGCTGGTGCGGATCGCCAGGTCGATGCGCTCGTCCACCAGGTTCACCGTGCGATCAAGCATCTGCAAATCCACCGTCACCAGGGGGTAAAGCTTGACGTATTCGGCAATCGCCGCGCCCAGCTGCGCCTGGCCGAACGAAGTGCTGACGCTCAGGCGCAACAGGCCTCGGGGCGCATCATCGGGCTCGCTGACGGCGGCCTGCATATCACCGCACAGTTCCAACAATTGCCGGCAACGCGGCAGCGTTTCTCCGCCGGCGGCGGTGAGGCTGAGCTTGCGCGTGGTGCGGTGCAGCAGGCGTGCGCCCACCCAGTCTTCCAGCTCGGCCAGGTAGCGCGAGACCACCGGGCGCGACAGGTCAAGGTGGTCGGCAGCGGCGGATTGGCTGCCCAGGTCCACCACGGTGACAAACACGCGCATTGCTTGAAGACGATCCATGATTTGCCCGATTTTAGAAACAAACTATGTCCCAGCATCGCATTTTTTGTCGTGTTTTATGCAACTAAGCTCTGTGCATCCCTTACCGATGGCAGGAGCTGCCCGATGTTCTCGACCTTCAAACGCTTGACCCTGGCCACCGCCGCCCTAGCCTTCGCTGCCCACGCAGCAGCGGCAGAGCTGAAACTCGACGTGTACAACCCAGGCGAAGCCGCGATCTTCCCGGTCAGCTCGGTGCTGGTGAGCGGCGAGAAAGACGCGATCCTGGTGGATGCGCAATTCGGCAAAGGCCAAGCCGAGCAGCTGGTGCAGAAGATCCGCGCCAGCGGCAAGCACCTGACCACCATCTACATCAGCCATGGCGACCCGGACTACTACTTCGGCCTCGACACCCTGACCGCCGCCTTCCCCGACGCCAAAGTGCTGGCGCCACAGCCAGTGGTGGACCATATCAACGCCACCGTCGCCGACAAGCTGGCCTTCTGGGGCCCGAAAATGGGCGCCGACAAGCCGGCCAAGACCCTTGTGCCGCAAGTGCTTAAAGGCCACAGCCTGACCCTGGAAGGGCAACAGCTTGAAGTGGTTGGCCTTGACGGCCCGCAGCCAGATCGCAGCTTTGTGTGGATTCCGTCGATCAAGGCCGTGGTCGGTGGTGTGGTGGTCGCTGAAAACATCCACGTCTGGATGGCCGATACCCAGAGCGCGCAATCCCATAAAGACTGGCTGGCTACCCTCACGCGCATTGAAGACCTGAAGCCGAACACCGTGGTGCCGGGCCATTACCTGGGCACGCCATCGCTGGCCTCGGTCACCTTCACCGCCGATTACATCAAGGCCTTCGACCTCGAAACCGCCAAGGCCAAGGACTCCGCCGCCCTGATTGCGGCCATGAAAAAACGCTACCCCACCCTCGCCGACGAAAGCTCGCTGGAACTGAGCGCCAAAGTCGCCAAGGGCGAAATGAAGTGGTAACTGGCTTTAAACCTTAACCCTGTTGGAGAACATCATGAGCAAGATCGCAATCATTGGTGCCACTGGCCGCGCCGGTAGCCAACTGCTGGAAGAAGCGCTGCGCCGCGGGCATACCGTCAGCGCCATCGCCCGCAATACCGACAAGCTGGCTGTGCGTCCTGGCGTTACGGTCAAACAGGTTGATGCCCTGGATGCCGAAGCCTTGCAACACGCCATCAGCGGCAGCGACGTGGTGATCAGCGCGGCGCACTTCGCCACGCTTCCCGCCAGCGCCGTGATCGGCCCGGTGAAAAAGGCTGGTGTGAAACGTTTGTTGGTGGTCGGCGGCGCCGGTTCACTGCTGTTGCCCGGTGGCGGGCGCGTGATCGACAGCGAAGGGTTCCCGGCTGAATATAAAGCTGAAGCCAGTGCCGGGGCGCAATTCCTGGAAACGCTGCGCCAGGAAAAGGAACTGGACTGGACCTTCCTGTCGCCATCGGCCCTGTTCGACGGCACCGAGCGCACCGGCAAATTCCGCCTGGGCACGGATGATCTGCTGGTGGACAGTGACGGCAACAGCTCGATCAGTTTTGCCGACTTCGCCATCGCCATGCTGGATGAAGTGGAAACACCAAAGCACTCGCGCCAGCGCTTTACGGTCGGTTACTGACCCAACGCCGTCAACGCTAACCACGATGCGAAGCGAGCCGCTCTTGATCTGCTTTTGATCTTGATCTTAGGCGCCCCGTTAAACCAAACCCCCCCCGGCTCTTTTCCAAAGTGACCCGCTGTCAGAGCGGAACCCTAAGCGGCCGTTACCGCAGCAATGGATATGTACACAATCCAACTGTGTTGACTGTCAGTCCGCCTTCGCGAGCAAGCCCGCTCCCACAGTTGGATCGTGGGGTGTCTGGTAGATAGGCGTTGGCTTTCAGGCCCTCATCGCAGGCAAGCCAGCTCCCACATCTGGATCGTCGGGGTGTCAGGTAGATAGGTGTCGGCTTTCAGGCCGTCATCGCAGGCAAGCCAGCCACAGTTGGATCGCGGCGAGTCAGGTAGATAGGCGTAGGCTGTCATCCCACACTGGCCTCACTCACCAACCAATCCATCAGCGCGACCAACCCAACCGACGGTTCCTTCCCCGGCGGATACACCAGGAAATACCCCATCCCCGTCGACACCCGCAGTTCAAACGGCATCGCCAACCGCCCCGCCCTCAGATCCTCGCCAATCAACGCACTGTCGCCCATCGCCACCCCGGAGCCCTGGGACGCTACGGTCATTGCCAAGTCCAAGGTTTCGAAGTGGTGCCGTTGGATGGGGTCGCTCAAGCAGGCATTGGCAGCCTTGAGCCACAACGTCCAATCGCGCTCGTCTCGGGTCGGGTGCAACAGTACCTGATGCTGCAAATCCTGCGGCGTACGCAAACTGCCCAGCAACCCAGGCACGCAGACCGGCGTGAGACGCTCGTCGAACAGATGCCGCGCCTCGGCCGACTGCTCGGCGATGGGCCCGTAGATCACCGCCGCGTCAAACGGCTCACGACGAAAGTCGACGTTATAGGCCACCGTCGTGGTGAGCTCCACCGGCACATCCGGGCGTTCTTTTTGCCAGTGCAGCAAGCGCGGCAACAACCAGCGCATCACGCAGGTGGACGCTTTGAGCTGCAAGGTGCGGCGCCGGTCACCGATGTGCTCCACCGCGTCAGCGAGCAAGCCAAACACCTGTTGCGCGCATGCCAGCCATTCGCGCCCCTCCTCCGTCAGGCTCAAGCCACGCGCCTGGCGCTGAAACAAGGCATAGCCCAACTGGCTTTCCAACCCGGCCACCTGTCGACTCACCGCGCCCTGGGTAATGTGCAGGTGTTCGGCGGCACGGGTGAAGTTGCAGCACTGGGCTGTGACCCAGAAGGTGTGCAACGCAGGTAACGGTGGGAGGCGTTTCATCGGGGCGCAGCCATGACGGGAGGACATGGCGAGTATGACTTTTTATCGATTGTTGCCGCCACCGGCCAACCGCTCCAATAGCGCTTCGACCCCATCACAAGAGCGACCTGTATGGCGACCTGCGGCGAAGTATTGGTGCACCTCCTGGAACGCTACGGCGTGGACCACGTATTCGGCATTCCCGGCGTACATACCGTGGAGCTGTACCGGGGCTTGGCGCGCTCCAGCATTCGACATGTCACCCCGCGCCACGAACAGGGCGCCGGCTTCATGGCCGACGGTTATGCGCGCACCTCTGGCAAGCCCGGCGTGTGCTTTATCATCACCGGCCCCGGCATGACCAATATCACCACGGCCATGGGCCAGGCCTATGCCGACTCGATCCCGATGCTGGTGATATCCAGCGTGCAGTCACGCAGCCAACTGGGCGGTGGGCGCGGCAAGTTGCATGAGCTGCCGAACCAGAGCGCGCTGGTGGCCGGGGTGGCGGCGTTCTCCCACACCTTGATGTCGGCGGCTGAACTGCCCGCCGTGCTGGCGCGGGCGTTTGCGTTGTTCCAGGCCGGTCGGCCGCGCCCGGTGCATATCGAGATCCCCCTGGATGTGTTGGTGGAAAATGCCGACGCGTTGCTGGGTAGCACGCCTGTCAGCGTCACCCGCGCTGGCGCGGCACCGGCGGCCGTGCAGCAGATGAGCCAGAGGCTGGCTGCGGCCAAGCGCCCGCTGATCCTGGCCGGTGGCGGCGCCATTGACGCAGCCGCCGAACTGACCCGCCTCGCAGAAGCCCTCGGCGCGCCCGTGGCCCTGACCATCAACGCCAAGGGTATGTTGCCCGCCGCGCACCCGCTGCTGATCGGCTCCACGCAAACACTGCCCGCCACCCGTGCCCTGGTGGCTGAGGCTGACGTGGTATTGGCGATCGGCACCGAGTTGGCAGAGACCGACTACGACGTCACCTTCGCCGGTGGTTTCAACATTCCCGGTGCGCTGTTGCGCATCGATATTGACCCGGACCAGACCGTACGCAACTACCCGCCCCAAGTGGCACTAGTGGCCGACGCACGCATCGCCGCCCAGGCCCTGCTCACCGAAATCAACCGCCAGGCGCTGACGCCGCGCACTACCGACTGGGGCACAGCACGCGTCGCCCGTTTATGGGCCGAGCTGGAACCTACGTGGGACGCTGCGACGCGCGTGCAAACCCGGTTTCTCAACGCCGTTCTGGAGGAACTGCCGGGCGTAGTGTTCGTGGGCGACTCCACTCAACCGGTGTACAGCGGCAACCTGACCCTGAACCTCGACCACCCACGCTGCTGGTTCAACGCCTCTACCGGTTACGGCACCCTGGGTTATGCCCTGCCCGCCGCCATGGGGGCCTGGCTCGGGCGCGGCGATGGCCAACCGGTGGTGTGCCTGATCGGCGACGGCGGTTTGCAATTCACCCTGCCGGAACTGGCCAGCGCGGTGGAGGCCCGTACACCGGTGATCGTGCTGTTGTGGAATAACCAGGGTTATGAAGAGATCAAGAAGTACATGGTCAACCGTGACATCGAGCCGGTGGGTGTGGACATCTACACGCCGGACTTTATCGGTGTGGCCAAGGCTCTGGGCTGCGCGGCACAAAGCGTCCATGGCATTGAAGGGTTGCGCACGGCTTTACGTGCCGCCGCTGATCGCCAGGGGCCCACATTGCTTGAAATCGACCAGGCGCGGTGGGAGTTGCCGAGTCTGTAATCCCGCTAAGTTGGGCCTGTGGCGAGGGAGCTTGCTCCCGTGACGGCCTGACAGCCGACGCCCAATGCGCTTTTACCTCACCACTTCGCATCCGCATTTTTTCAATAGCCCCTGCGACTTTCTGATTTGCCCCGCTACACACTCCATGGCCTGATTCGCCCTTGTGCATTCAAGGCAGGCCCATGGAAAACGTTCAGGCAAAATCCACCTGCGCACTATGGCTGATGATCAGCGTGGTGCTCGTCGCCCTCAATTTGCGTCCGTCGATGGCGGCCGTGGGGCCGTTATTGGCGTCGATTCGTGCGGATGTGCCGCTAAGTTTCAGCACCGCCGCCTTACTGACCATGTTGCCAGTCATGGCCATGGGCCTGGCGATGTTCTTTGGCATGGGCCTGGCCAAGCGCGTGGGCGAGCATCGCAGCATTGTGGCGTCGTTGCTGGTGATTGGGCTGGCGACTGTGTCGCGGCTGTTCCTGGATTCGGCACTGGAGCTGATCGTGAGTGCCATTGCGGCGGGTGTCGGCATTGCGCTGATCCAGGCGTTGATGCCGGCGCTGATCAAGTCGCGGTTCAGCGCCAATGTTTCGTTGTTCATGGGCCTGTATGTCACCGCGATCATGGGCGGCGCGGCCCTGGCTGCTTCGTTCTCGCCGTTGGTGCAAACCCAGACCGGCAGCTGGCGTATCGGTCTGGCGATCTGGGCGATGCTGGCGTTGTTGGCCCTGGTGTTCTGGTATGCGCAGCGTTCGGCCCTACCGCCCTTGCCTCAAGCCGGTTCGGGACCCCAGGAGGCATTTTTCAGCAACCGTCGTGCCTGGTTGCTGGCGATCTTTTTTGGCCTCGGCACCGCGTCCTACACCTGTGTGCTGGCGTGGCTGGCGCCGTACTACGTCGAGCAGGGTTGGAGTGAACAGAATGCCGGCTTGCTGCTGGGTTTCTTGACTGCCATGGAAGTGATCTCCGGCCTGGTCACACCGGCCATCGCCAACCGCCGCCAGGATAAACGCGGCGTGGTGGCGGTGCTGCTGGTGCTGATCATCCTGGGTTTCTGCGGCCTAATCCTCAGCCCGCAACATTGGAGCCTGTTGTGGCCCTGCCTGCTAGGCCTGGGGATTGGCGGCCTGTTCCCGATGAGCCTGATCCTGTCCCTGGACCACCTCGACAACCCGCGCCGTGCCGGTGGCCTTACCGCGTTTGTGCAGGGCATCGGTTATCTGATCGCCGGCCTGTCGCCGCTGATCGCCGGCATGATCCGCGACCAGTTGGGCAGCTTCGAATGGGCCTGGTGGTCATTGATGGCAGTGAGCGGGCTGATGCTGCTGATCGTCATGCGTTTCAACCCGGCGCATTACGCACGCCATATCCGCTGACGTCGTATTAAAAACATTTTTTGTCCCACCCAAAACATTGAAAGGTCCTACAGAGCTTTCTATTGGTACGAGCGTTCCGTTAACATTTTGCTCAGTCTTGTACTGAGTTCGGTACAAAGGGTTTACGGACGAAACCGATGCTAAACAGTAACTTGCTCAGAAAGCTCGATATGCAGGATTTGATGGTGTTTATCGCCGTCTACGACCAGAGCAGCGTTACCGAGGTGTCTGAAACGCTGTTCGTCAGCCAGTCCACCGTGAGCTATAGCCTGAAGAAGCTGCGCACCAGCTTTGAAGATGAGCTGTTTATCAACACCCGCGCAGGCATGCGTCCTACGTACAAGGCCACCACCATGTACGAGCATGTGCAGAAGATTCTGGAAAGCATCAACCTGTGCCATGCCGGTGGCCAGGCTTTTGATCCGACCCAACAGGCCGTGACCTTCAATGTGTGTGCGCCGGAATATTTCGAGCAGCTGATTCTGCCGCGCCTGTTGAAGCGTTTCGACCATGCCGACCTGCCGGTGATCGTCAACGTGCAGAAGCTGGAAACCGACATCCCCGCCGACGACCTGCGTGAGGGTCGCCTGGACCTGGTGATCTGTTTCGGCCCGCACTTTCACCGCGCTCACAAAGACTTCAAGACCCAGATGCTGTTGGAGGACGACTTGGTCTGCGTGTGCGACCAACGCTCAGCGCCGAGGGAACAGGCGTTCAGCCTGCAGTCCTTCGTTGAGCGGCGCCACGTATTCCCCACACCCTGGACCTCCGACACCAACATGATCGACGGCTGGCTTGCGCGCCAGGCGCGCAAGCGTCAGGTGATTGCACGGGCCAACAGCTACAGCGCGGCATTGAAGATGATTGCCGGCACCGACTTCATCGTCACCCTGCCCCGCCGCGTGCAAAAGTTACTGGCACCGGCGCCGGCATTCGGTGTTTGCGAAGCACCTAACGGTTTGCCGGGGTTCACCCTGGATATGCAGTGGAACGAAACCAGTGGGCAGGACAGCGCCAATACCTGGTTTCGGGAGCAAGTGGTGAAGGTGTGTGCGGATCAGGGCCTTTTGTAATTGGATGGCGATGGTGGAAGTCAGCCGATGGCGATTTTGCTGTAGGAATCGCGATCAATATCCAGCAGCTCGACACTCAGTTGTACCTGCACACCTTCGGGCCACGGGCCCAGGTCCTGAAGCACCGCCAGCAGGCTTTCTGATAGCTGCTTCTTGATCTGCGGTGAACGCCCGCTCAATAACGCCAGACGCACCGCGACAAAACCGCGCTCACCCAGGCCAGTGCCGACCCGAAATCGCTCGACCGCCACCGCACGGCTCTTGATGTCGAACTCGGCGCCGAACTGACCGGAGGCCACCAACGCATGGTTAAGGCGCAACAGGGCCTTGTCGATGTCCAGTTGCGTCAGGTTGGCGGTGTGTTCCAAGTGCAGGTGCGGCATGCTTTTCTCCGAGTTTTTTGTAGGAAGATGCCAAGCTATATACCACGGAAAAACACCTCAAGCCTTGGCCACCAGCCCTCTATCACTCATGAATGCCTCCAGCCGCGAGCGCATCCAGCGCTCCGCCGGGTCGGTGTCGACATGGCTGAGCCACACCATCGACAAATCCAGAGTCGGGGTTTCGAACGGGAACGGCTCGCAGAACAGGTTCCCGCTGGCAGCCATGGCCTGGGCGGTGTAATCGGGCAGGCTGGCGATCATGTCGGTGCCGGCAAGCAAGGCCGGCAACGAGCTGTATTGCGGCACCGAGAGCACCACATGACGTTTGCGACCCACTTCTGCCAGCCACTCATCGGCAAACCCGGCGACGTTGGCGGTGTGGGACACCAGCACGTGGGGCCGTGCGCAATATTCGTCGAGGGTCAGCGGTGTGTCCGAGGCATCGGCGCGCAGCAGGCATGGGCGGATGTGCCGCAACAGCTTGCGCTTGGCATTGGCCGGCAGCCCGCGGGTCTGGGTGATGCCGACGGTAATATCGCCGGAAGCCAACAAGTCCGGAATGCGCCAGTAATCCACATGCTGCACCACAAACACCACCTGCGGCGCCTCCTGGCGCAAGGCGCGCAGCAAGGGTGGCAGCAGGCCGAACTCCACGTCATCGGACAGGCCGATGCGGAAAGTCATGGTGCTGATGGACGGGTCGAAATCATGGGTCAGGCTCAGGGCCGAAGACAGCGAGTCCAGGGCTGGCGACAGGTGCTGGATGATCTCCTCGGCGCGCGCCGTAGGCTCCATGCGATGGCCGACACGAATAAACAGTGGGTCGTTGAACAGGGTACGCAGGCGGTTGAGGGCCGAGCTGATGGTCGGTTGGCCGAGAAACAGCTTCTCCGCCACCCGCGTCACATTGCGCTCGAGCATCAGTGCTTCGAAGACCACCATCAAGTTGATGTCGGCCTTGCGTAATTCATTGCGATTCATCGGCGCCTGCCCCTTTGCCCAAGACAAGCGGCAGTTTAGGAAGGCTGCGGGGCTGCGTCTATGTGCGCACTGTTCAATAAACGGGTTTGGGACTATAAATCAGGTCTTGAAGGTTGCAGGTACCCCCTTGTGCTGGTCATTTTCGCCTTAAGCGTCCTGCTCAGTGGGGCTTTGCTCTGGGCCATCAAATTCATTGTGCACCCCACCGCCAGGACACTGCTGCGCGCATTTGTCGGCTTGTGCCTGGCGGCGGTGCTGGTTTACCTGGTGCTGGCTTCCGGATTCCCCACTTCGTTGCTGGTGTGAGACGCTTCCTGGCCCTGGCGCAGGCGTAAAGCCGACAACGCAGCCACCACCAACACCACGGTAATGACTTTCAAGCCGTTCATGGCATTGCCCGTGCTCATCTCAATGGCGCCCATCACCGACGGCCCGACAAAGCCGCCCAACAACCCGCACGCATTCACAAACCCCAGCCCTCCCGCCAAGGCCACGCCTTTGAGGCGCGAGGCCGGGTAGAGAAACACGATCGACTGCACCACAAAAAACATCACTGCAGACAGGCAAAAACCCAACAGGCTGAACACCGGCCCCGACACCGACGCAATGCCCAGCCCCAATGCCATGGTCAGCAACCCAGTGACCAGCAGCCGGCGGCAACGCCCGGGCGTGGTCGCAAAACGCGGGATCAATACCGCACCCAGTGCCGCCGCGATCCACGGCAACGAGGTCAGCAGGCCGACACTCATGGTGCTCAACTCGCCGTATTTGCTGATGATGCTCGGCAAGAAAAAGATCACGGTGTAGAGGGTGATCTGATGGCAAAAATACACAAAGATCGCCAGCAGGATTTGCGGCGTCAGCCAGTTTTTCAACGCATGGCCGCCCGCCCCCGCACCTTCCTCGGTTTCCTGGGCGATACGCTGTTCAATACCGCGTGCTTCTTCGGCCGACAGCCACGGCGCCTTGCTCGGACGGTCCGGCAACTTGCGCCACACCACCCAGGCAAACGCCACGGCGGGCAGGCCTTCGAGTAGGAACATCCACTGCCAGCCGTGCCAGCCGAGCATACCGTCCATACGCATCAAAGCCGCGCCCACAGGGCCACCGATGATGTTGGCAAAGCACACGCCCAGCAGGAAATACCCGGTGGCGCGCGCCCGCTGTTCGCGGTTGAACCAGTAGGTCAGGTACAGCATGACACCGGGAAATAAACCGGCTTCGGCAATACCCAGCAGCAGGCGCAATACGTAGAACGACGTTTCGCCCTGCACAAACGCCATCGCCGCAGAGATCAGGCCCCAGGTCACCATGATGCGGGCGATCCAGAACCGCGCTCCAACCTTGTGCATGATCAGGTTGCTGGGGATTTCTGACAGTGCATAGGTCAGGAAAAACAGTCCGGCGCCCAACCCGTAGGCGGCGGCAGAAATACCCAGGTCGACGTCCAGGTGATGCTTGGCCAGGGCGATGTTGGTGCGATCCAGAAAGCTCAGAATGTAGGCAATGATCAACAGTGGCATCAACTTGGCAAACATCAGTCTGTTGAGGGCCTGCGGTTCACGGGGTGAACCGGTCTTGACGTGCTTGGGCACTTCGATACGCATGGTGTGATCCCCTTATTGTTGTTGTGCGGGAATGTCGGCCACGTCATGACGCGGCCTTTTTGTCGATAAATAAACGGGATCAGAAATTGACCTGGTCACGCCCCTTGAGCCCGAGGATTTCCCGCGCTTCATCGGGCGTGGCGACGCGGTGGCCGAGAGCCTCGATCACCGTGCGAATGCGCCGTACCTGGTCGGCATTCGAAGCCGCCAGCTTGCCCGGCCCGTCCCACAACGAATCCTCCAGGCCCACCCGTGCGTTGCTGCCCATGGACAGGCCCATGGTCGCCAGCGGGATCTGCCCACGCCCGGCACCGAGGATCGACCACACGTAGTCATCGCCAAACAGGCGGTCGGCAGTGCGCCGCATGTGCGCCAGGTCTTCCGGGTGCCCACCGATGCCGCCACGCAGACCAAACACCGACTGGATAAACAGCGGTGGTTTGAGCAGGCCGCGTTCCAGGAAATGCGCGGCGGTGTAGAGGTGGCCGATGTCGTAGCACTCGATTTCAAAGCGGGTGCGGTTATCGGCACAGGCATTGAGGATGTGGGCAATGTCGCGGAAGGTGTTGCGAAAGATCCGGTCGTCGCTCTCTTCCAGATACGGGCGTTCCCAATCGTGCTGGAACTCGGTAAAGCGGTTGAGCATTTCGTACAGCCCGAAATTCATCGACCCCATGTTCAACGAGGCCAATTCCGGCTTGAACTGCATCACCGGTTGCAGGCGCTCCTCCACGCCCATAGTCGGCGCGCCGCCGGTGGTGATGTTGATCACCACGTCACTGGCCGCCTTGATCTGCGGCAAAAATTCGGCGAACAGCGCCGGGTCTTGGCTAGGGCGCCCATCAATCGGGTCACGGGCATGCAAGTGCACAATGGCCGCGCCAGCTTGGGCGGCGCCGATGGCTGCGTCGGCGATTTGCTGCGCGGTGATGGGCAAATGCGGTGACATCGACGGCGTATGAATGGCGCCGGTAACAGCACAGGTAATGATGACAGGGCGATTTTTGGGCATGACGATTCTCCGACTTTATTCTTATGAAAAAAATCCTGGGTGCAGCGCGATATGTGCTTGCGTGGCTTACAGGTACTCGACGTTACCGTCGACACTGATCGCCTGGCCGGTCACGTTGCGTGCGGCGGGCGAACAGAGGAACAAGGCCATGGCAGCCACGTCTTCGGCGGTGACCATGCGCTTGAGGGAGATCTTGTTGAGGTATTCCTGGCGCATCTGAGCTTCGGGTACGCCGAGTTGCTCAGCGCGGGCGCGGATCACACCGTCCATGCGCGGGCCTTCGACAATGCCGGGCAGCAAGGCGTTGACGCGGATGTCGCTCTCGCCCAACTCCGAAGCCAAGGATTTCATCAGGCCGACAATGGCCCATTTGGTCGCCGCATAGGGCGTACGCCACGCGTAGCCTAGCCGCCCCGCCACCGAGGCGATATGCAGCAAATGGCCGTGGGACGATTCCTTGAGCAGCGGTACTGCGTGGTGGGCAAAGCGGTATTGGGCCGTGAGATTGATGTTGATGGTGGCTTGCCACTCGGCGTCGCTGATGGTGTCGATACCTCCCGTAGGCCCCGCAATTCCGGCATTGTTGACCAATACGTCCAAACCGCCGAACTGCTCGCGCTGCACCTTGAATACCGCCTGGACCTGCGCGGCATCGCTGACATCGGCGCGGGTCGCGACGCTGCCAGGGTATTTATCCCGAAACGCCGCCAGCGCCGGCTCGCTCACATCACACACATGCACTTGGGCGCCGGCTTCCATATAGGCCGCGGCCAACACTTCACCAATGCCGGCAGCCCCGCCGGAAATCAACACACGTAACCCAGGATAAGGCTGTAGCCGTTGTAGGACACTCATGCACGTTTACCTCCTGATACAGACGACCGCGCACGGTCGTTTTTGACGAGCAAGCGCGCCAGGGAATCGGCGGCCTGCATGATGTCGTCGGTCACCGCTGCCCGCGCGCCGGCGCCATCGCGGGCAGCCAGGGCTTCAACGATGCGCGTATGCGCTTCCATCGAACGTTGCAGGTGGGCTTTATCGGGGGCGACCAGGGCAAAACACGGCCCCATGTGCAGCCAGAAATTCTCCACCGCTGCCATGGTCAATTCGGCCTGGGCCACTGCATAAATGCGACGGTGAAAGGCGAAGTTGGTCCACAGGTAGCGGGATACGTCGACCTCATCGGCGGCGTGTTGCATCTGGTTGCACAGATCGGTGATTTCGTCGAGGTCGTGTTTTTGCAGGAGCAGCACGGCTTTTTCCGCCAGCAAGCCTTCAAGGGCTACCCGCGTGTCGCGAATTTCACGCAAGCGTTCAGCGGTCATCAAACGCACTCGCAGGCGGGAAGTTTCGGTGACTTCAAAGGCGTTTTCGGCGCTCAGGCGTTGCAACGCTTCACGTACCGGCATGGGGCTGGAGCCGAGCGCTTCGGCGAGGCCACGGATGGTGAGTTTCTGGCCAGGCTGGAAACGGCCACTCATCAGCGCTTCGCGGATCTGGCGGTAGACCTGGTCTTGCAGGGTATCGCGGGACACCTGACGCAAGGTGGGCAGGAGGAGCGGACCATCGGTCATGAGGCAAAACCTGTGTTGTGGTTGTTATGGCCTCAATATGTGATCACAAATCAAATATGTCAAATGATTTCCCGCCAATGAGCGTGAGCACATAGACATGCGGGAGGGGGCCTGGCCGCGATGCAGTGGGTCAGTCACATATTGGTTGACTGACACACCGCCATCGCGGGCAAGCCCGCTCCCACAATTTGACCGCGTTTGACCTGTTACTCAGGGTTTGAGCGGACGCTCCTGGTCACGCTCGGAAAGCTCGGTGCCGTCGTCCGGATGCTTCCAGGTTTGCGGCTTTTCTTCTTCAGGCTTCTGCCGATGCTCTTCACGCTCCGGCTCGTGGTGCTGCTTCTGTTCGTTCCCCATAAAGGTCTGCGCCCATAAGAATTGGATACAGCTTCAAGCATAGAACACAGCAGGCTGTTTTGAAGCCGGCCCAGATTGATAGCAAATACGCATCAATTCATCCAAATTAGTCACTTATCATTTCTAAATGTGTCAGCCACTATCCCAAGTCTTAAGCGAAACAAGCACTTTAAAAAGAACGCTGGAGACACAAAACCATGACGACCCCTTCCCGGCCTGCGGCTGCCCCCTCCAAAGTAGGCGCTGTATTGCGCGTTACTTCGGGCAATTTCCTCGAACAGTTCGACTTCTTTCTGTTCGGTTTCTATGCCACCTATATCGCTGCCGCGTTCTTCCCGGCCGCTAATGAGTTTGCGTCATTAATGATGACCTTCGCCGTGTTCGGCGCTGGCTTCCTGATGCGTCCATTGGGCGCGATCATTCTGGGTGCCTACATCGACGACGTGGGCCGTCGCAAAGGCTTGATCGTGACCTTGTCGATCATGGCCAGCGGTACGCTGCTGATCGTACTGGTGCCCAGTTATCAGACCATCGGCCTATGGGCACCGTTTCTGGTGCTGTTGGGGCGCCTCCTGCAAGGCTTCTCGGCCGGCGCGGAGCTGGGTGGCGTGTCGGTGTACCTGTCCGAAATGGCTACGCCGGGCCGTAAAGGCTTCTACACCAGCTGGCAGTCGGGCAGCCAACAGATCTCCATCGTCGTCGCCGCGGCCCTGGGTTATGGCCTGAACGTGTGGATGGAACCTGCGGTGGTGGCCGATTGGGGCTGGCGTATTCCGTTTGCCGTCGGTTGCGTGATCATTCCGTTTATCTTCGTGTTGCGTCGCAACCTGCAGGAAACCGAAGAGTTCGCCAACCGCAAGCATCGCCCGACCATGCGTGAAGTGATGGCGACCCTGGTGAAGAACTGGACCGTGGTCATCGGCGGCATGCTGATGGTGGCCATGACCACCACCGCGTTCTACCTGATCACTGTGTACGCACCGACCTTCGGCAAAACCGTGTTGCACCTGAGCACCTCGGACGCCCTGCTGGTGACCTTGCTGGTCGCGATTTCGAACTTCTTCTGGCTGCCAATCGGCGGCACGTTAAGCGACCGCTTCGGCCGCAAACCGGTGCTGATTGCCATGACAGTGCTGACTGTCCTTACGGCTTATCCGGCATTGTCCTACGTGGTCAACGCACCAAGCTTTGCGCACATGCTGGAAACCCTGCTGTGGTTCTCGTTCCTGTATGGCATGTATAACGGCGCGATGATCCCGGCCTTGACTGAAATCATGCCGGTGGAAGTGCGTGTGGCGGGTTTTTCCCTGGCCTACAGCCTGGCGACAGCAGTGTTCGGTGGCTTTACCCCGGCGATCTCCACCTGGTTCATTCACATCACTGAAGACAAGGCTTCACCTGCGTATTGGATGATCTTTGCCGCGCTGTGTGCATTGTGTTCGACCCTGGCGTTGTATCGCCGCGCCAATACCCGTGGCCAAGTCCTGCAGGAGGCCGCGCAATGAAGCCGCTGCTCAAGACCCTCGCCGCTGTCGTCCTCGGCACCCTGGCGCTGGCCGCCCAGGCTGAGCAACTCAAAGTCATGACCTCGGGCGGCTTCACCGCCGCGTATAAATTGCTCGGCCCGCAATACGCCGAGCAAAGTGGTGACACCCTCGAGACCATTCTTGGCCCGTCCATGGGCAAGGCGCCGGAAGCGATTCCCAACCGCCTGGCCCGTGGCGAGCACGCCGATGTGGTGATCATGGTCGGCTATGCCCTGGACGAACTGATCAAACAAGGCAAAGTCGACCCCGCCTCCCGCGTGGAGTTGGCGGACTCGCGGATCGGCCTGGTGGTGAAGGAAGGTGCGGCCAAACCTTCGATCAATACCGACGCCGAGCTCAAGGCTGTGCTGAGCCAAGCCAAGTCGGTGGCCTATTCGGATAGCGCCAGCGGCGTGTATGTCGAGAAGCAATTGTTCAAGAAACTCGGCATGCCGGCCAAGGGCACCATGATCGAACGCGTGCCGGTGGGCGAGCAGGTGGCCAAGGGCGATTACGAGGTCGGCTTGCAACAAGTGGCGGAGCTGTTGCCAGTCAAGGGTGTAACGTTTGTGGGCAAGATACCGGAAGACGTGCAGTCGGTGACGCGCTTTGCCGCGGGCATTCCGGTGAACGCCGAACACCCGGAGCAGGCCAAGGCGCTGTTGCAGTTCATGGCATCGCCCGAGGCCCAGCCAGAGGTGCAATCCACCGGCCTGGACTCGGTGTCACGCTGACCGGAACGGCATCTCCCGCACCAACCGCTCCAACTCCAGCGCCGCCGGTGGCAATGTCCGCCCGCGGCGCTTGATCAAGCCCACATTGCGCAGCACCTGGGGCTCCACCAGCGGCACACTGACCAGAATCGGGTGAGTGTGCGCCGGCATCGCAATCGACGGCACCATCGCTACGCCCAACCCTGCCTCCACCAGCCCGATCATCGTGGTCACGTGGTGCGTCTCGCAGATACTCGGCTTTTTCACCCGCACCCCTCGCAGGGCCTGGTCGAGCAGGAAGCGGTTGCCCGACGTCTTATCCACCTCGATGTAGTCATGCTCATAGGCCTCGGTCCAGCTCACGCTGTCACGCTCAGCCAACGGGTGGTCACGCCGACACGCCAACACATAGCGCTCCTGCAACAGCAACTCGAATTCCACCTCATCGGCCAGGCTGCCGCTGAAACTCACACCAAAGTCCGCCTCGCCGCTGGCCACCGCATTGCACACCTCGCCGGCACTGGCATCCAACACCCGCAGGCGAATCTTCGGGTACAGCTTATGGAATTCGGAGATCACGTGGGGCATGAAGTAGTACGCGGTAGACGGCACGCAGGCGATGGTGACGTTGCCCATGCGTGTGGACGCGACGTTGCTGATGCCCATCAAGGCGATGTCCAGATCATCGAGCATTCGCTCCACCTGGGGCAAAAACGCACGCCCGACCATGGTCAGGCTGACCCGCCGCGTGGTGCGTTCGAACAGCTTTACATCCAGCGCGGATTCGAGCTTTTCGATACGCCGGCTGAGGGCCGGTTGCGAGATACGGATGGCCTCGGCAGCGCCACGAAAACTGCCCTTGTCCACCACGGCGCGGAAGGCTTGGAGGTCGTTGAGGTCGAAGTTGATGATCACGGGAGGCTGGCCAAAGGTGGTCGAGGTGACAAGCATTATCGTATGGGAGCCGGTGGGACGCCATGTATGCCGAGACGGTTTGCCGAGATCATCCTGTTACACATATGAAGTCATACATATCAGCAAGTTATCGGCCGCCTGCGGCCACGCGATCGCCAAAACGGGTCAATACTTGGGGCCTGACCTACACAACTGGAGACGTAGCAACTCATGGAAACCTACCCCTTCTGGATGGACGACGAGGCGCCGGGCATCGGCATCGATCAGTTGCTTCTTGCATCGCGCCAATGGTCGAGTAGGATTGAATCCTACTCAACCCTGGCGGATAACCCCATGCGCTCAACCCAGCAAATGAGCATCACCTTGCCCCTTGAAATGGCTGCCATGGTCAAAGCCAAGGTGGCTGCTGGCGAATATGCCAGCGAAAGTGAAGTGATTCGCGATGGCCTGCGGGCGTTGCTGGCGCGTGATCGTGCCATGGAAGATTGGCTCAGAGACGAAGTCATCCCAGCAGCGACCGCCCTTGAGGCGAAGCCTGAGCTTGGGTTATCGCCAGAACAGGTCCGCGAACATATGGCCGCCAGACGACGGGGCAAAGGCACAGGGCAAGCGTGAGCTACTCGGTAGTTTTTTCGCCCGAGGTCTTGGCGCAGCTCGATGCCCTCGAAGACTACATCAGCGATGTGGGCTCCCCTCTTGTAGCGGTGCGTTTTATCGACAATCTTGTCAGCTACTGCGAAAGCCTTGCCCTGTTTCCCTTGCGCGGCATGCACCGTGACAACCTGCTGAAAGACTTGCGCATCACTCACTATCGTAGCAGCACCATTATTGCGTTCAGGGTGAAGCCTGACTTCAAAACGGTATCGATAGTGGGGGTGTTTTACGGCGGGCAAGACTACACGGCGTTGTTGCATGCAGATGAGAACGAACACCCGACAAGGGCTGAAAAGCCTGCTGAAAACTGATCAGCAGGCTTTTAGCGTTCAATCACCCTTTAGTGAAGGGCCTGATAGCGCGTTCCACGCCGTTGGTGCACCGAAAAACGCCTGGGCATTACTGTCCAACGTTTCCAAGTGATACCCGCCTTCCTGCACGATCACGCAGGGTAACCCCAGCGCGCGGATGCGGGCTCCCAACCGCGCAAAGCCTTCCCGCGTCACCGCGACTTTGCTTTGTGGGTCCAGCTCGTAGATATCGAAGCCCAGTGACAACACCAGCACATCCGCCGAAAAGTCCTTCACCGCTGCCAGGGCCTGCTCCAGCTTTTCGAAGAACACCGCTTCGCTGGCACCATGGGGCATCGGCAGGTTGAG
Source organism: Pseudomonas sp. BTN1 (assembly GCF_001907715.1). Classification (NCBI taxonomy): domain Bacteria; kingdom Pseudomonadati; phylum Pseudomonadota; class Gammaproteobacteria; order Pseudomonadales; family Pseudomonadaceae; genus Pseudomonas; species Pseudomonas sp. BTN1. Next base: position 80,205 of record NZ_MPBM01000022.1, read on the forward strand.
GTTATACCCCTCGCCGGCGCCACCGCCTTTTTCCTCGGCAAAGCCTGCCACGCCAGGATAGAAGTTGGTCGGGTCGCCGTGGATCGACACATACAGCACGTCGTCGCGGTCGTAGAAAATTTCCTGGATGCCTTGGCCGTGATGCATATCGGTATCGAGCACGGCGACACGCTGGAAACCTTGGCGCAGTGCTTGCGCAGCCACGGCCGCATTGTTGATGTAACAGAAGCCACCGGCCGCGTCGAAGCGGGCGTGATGGCCCGGGGGCCGGCACAAGGCGTAGGCGGCAGGGGCGCCATCGAGGATGTCTCCCGCTGCGGCGATGGCGCTTTGGGCTGACCAATAAGCCGAGCGCCAGGTCAACTCACCGATGGGGCAACTGCCATCGGCCAGGTAGCGTGCCGCCTGGGCCAGGATGCCGCGCAAGGCATTAGGTTCACGCACGAAGATGTTGGACATGACTTCGTCGCCCCAGTCTTCGGGGATTTCTTTCCAGCGCTGGTGAGCTTCTTGAAGAAAAGCCAGGTAGTCGCCGCCGTGCACGGCGAGCAACGGATCCAGACCGTAGTCGGCCGGTTGCTGGATATCGAAGCCCAGGGTTTGCGCAGCCAGCAACAGGTTGCGCGCGCGCTCGGGAACCTCCTGGGGCGTGCGCATCTGGCCGCGGGAGTAGTAACTACGTGGGTGATGCAGGAGTTGTTCGGGGTGGAAAAACGCCTTCATGAGTTGCTCCTGGATAAACACAAAACCTGTGGGAGCTGACTTGCCTATGGGCATGGCGTCAGCCTTCAGACATGAACGCGCCCGGCGCGTTTCAAGACGGCGTTAAGCAATACATCGGTGCCCTGGCGCACATCGTCGGGCAAGACATCTTCGGCTTCGTTGTGGCTGAGGCCGCCAACGCAGGGGATGAAGATCATGGCGGTGGGACAATAGCGCGCCAGGTGAATCGCATCGTGGCCGGCACCGCTGACGATGGTCTGCTGGCTGTAGCCCAAGCCGTCCACCGCAGCCTGCACGCAAGCCACGCACTCGGCGTCGAACGGCGTGGCCGGGCTGATCCAGTGAGGCGTGATGGTGACGCTCAGGCCACGGTGGTCAGCGATAGCCTGCAGGCGTGCACGCACTTGCTGCTCCATGGCGTCGATGTCGGCGTCGCGGTGATGGCGCAGGTCGACGGTAAAATTGAGCAAGCCGGGAATGGTGTTGCGCGACGACTTGGCGATGCTCAGTTCACCCACAGTGGTGAGGCCCTGCGGGGCAAAATCGGCAGCGAGGTTTTCCAGGGCCTGGATCATTTTCGCCGCGCCGTACAGCGCATCTTTACGCAACGGCATCGGCGTGGTCCCGGCGTGCGCGGCCATGCCTTCGACCCGTACATCAAGCCAGCGAATCGCTTGACCACCGGTGACTACGCCGATGCTGTTGGCGTTGTCTTCCAGAATCGGGCCTTGCTCGATATGCGCTTCGAAATACGCATCCACTGCGCCACCCAACGGGCGCTCACCGTTGTAGCCGGTGGTGCGCAACGCCTCGTTCACGCTGATACCGTCTACATCGGCGGTGGCCAGTGCCTTATCCAGGGCGAGCGTGCCGGTAAACACCGCCGAGCCCAGCATGGCCGGGGTGAAACGGGCGCCCTCCTCGTTGGTCCACACTGCAATTTCCAACGGCTTGCGCGTCTGGATGCCGTGGTCGTCGAGACTGCGGATCACCTCCAGGCCAGCCAACACGCCGTACACCCCATCGAAGCGTCCGCCTTCGGGCTGGGTATCCAGGTGGCTGCCCATCATCACAGGGGCTGCGTCCTTATCGGTGCCGCCGCGGCGGGCGAACAGGTTGCCAATAGCGTCGACGCTCAACGTCAGGCCAGCGGCTGTACACCAGTGACTGAACAGCTCACGACCGGCCTTGTCTTCAGCGCTCAATGCCAGACGGCAGCTGCCACCGCGTGCCGTCGCGCCGATCTCGGCCATGTCCATCAGGCTATGCCACAGGCGCTCGCCATTAATCTTCAACATTACTGACTCCCTCAACTGTGTGCCATTTCCAGGCGGTGAGCCGTGGCGTGGCGGCGGGACAAGGCCAGCACGCACACCAACGAGACCGCCGCGATCACGCTGTAAAACACTGCCATCGGCCACCATTGGCCAAGGTATTGATGAGCCAGCCAGGTGCCGATCAGCGGCGTCAAACCACCGGCCAACGCGCCGCATACCTGGTAGGCGAGGGAAATCGCGGTGTAGCGCACACGGGTTTCAAACAGGCCGCTGACAAAACCTGCGATGACGGCGTAGAACGACGCCATGCACACCACCGCCAAGGCAATGCCGAGGATGATCAAGGGCGCCTGGCCGCTGCTGACCAAGACGAACATCGGATACGGCGAAGCCATTGCCAGTACACACATGGCGCACAGGAACCGCGTAGCGCCGACCTTCTCCGCCACCCAGGCGGCCAATGGCTGAACGCAGAACTGGATAATGGCAACGAAGAACAGGCATTCCAGGATCAGCGATCGCGGTAGGTCCAATTGCTGAGTGCTGTAGGCAATCATGAAGGTGTTAGTGAAATACACGCCGGCAATCCCCAACGTATTGGCGCCAATGCACAGCAATAGCGGGCGCCAAGCGGTCTTCAGCACTTCCAGGACGGGGGCTTGGTCCTTTTTAATAGCACGGGCCTTTTCCGCCAGGGCCTTGTCTTCAAGGAACTCCGGCGACTCGTTCACACCCAGGCGAATCGCCAGGCCGACCACTAGCAGTAAGGCGCTGGCCAGGAACGGCAGGCGCCAGCCCCAACTGAGCAGGTCTTCTTCCGGCAGACGAGTGACGGCGCTGAACGCCAGCAAGGACAGAATCAAACCGGCCGGGCTGCCCAACTGCGCGAAGGATGCAAAGAAGTTACGTCGCCCCCTTGGCGCATGTTCCCCGGCCATCAACACCGCCCCACCCCACTCGCCGCCGACCGCGATGCCCTGCACCACTCGCAACAGGATCAGCAGCACTGGCGCGGCAGCGCCGATCTGCGCATAGGTCGGTAACAGGCCGATGCACACCGTCACCACGCCCATCATCACGAGGGTAATCACCAGGGACTTCTTGCGTCCGATGCGGTCGCCGATATGGCCAAACACGATGCCGCCCAACGGCCGTGCGAAAAAGCCCACGGCGAAGGTGCCGAACGCGGCCATGGTGCTGAACAGTTTATCGTCGGAAGGGAAGAACAGCTGACCGAACACCAGCGCGGCGGCGGTGGCATAGATGTAAAAGTCGTACCACTCGATCATGGTGCCGATAAAGGCGGCGGCCGCGGCACGGCGAGGCTGCGGCGAAGCGGAAGGCTTCATGGGGCTGGCTCCTTTGGTTATTTTTTTGGCAGGAGAAGATCAAACCAGTGCGCTCTGGTGGCGCTCGTTAAGCCCGATTTTTCGGCCTGGGGCTATGATTAGTCAATTTTCTATTTATTATCTTAATTATAAAAACTGCTTATTATCGAGCGATGCCATGCCCGAATCCCGCCGCGATATTCACCCCCTGCTCAACGACCGCCTGGACTGGAACCTGCTGCGCACCTTCCGCGTGATCGGCCAGGAACTGAGCATCAGCCGCGCTGCTGCCCGCCTGCATCTGACGCAACCGGCGATCAGCCAGGCGCTCAAGCGCCTGGAAGAACAGCTGGATTGCCAGCTCATCCTGCGCCGTGGCCCGCGCTTCGTACTCACCGAGGCGGGTGAACAGATCTTCGCCATTGCCGGGGAGATGTACGGCCAGGTTTCGCAGATGAGCAACGCCCTGCAAAAGCCGGGTGATGAAGTGATCGGCAAAGTGCGCTTGCTGATGATCAGCCGGATTAATTCCGACACTTTCGATGACTTTCTCGCAGGCTTTCATCGCGAGCACCCACGGGTAGACCTGGAGGTCGAAGTGATGCGCAGCTCCGACATCGTTGCCGCCCTGCTGGAAAAAACCGCGACCCTGGGGCTCAGCCTCAACCGCCGGCCACAACCGCGCCTGGAACAGCATCTGTTTCTGCGTCAGCGTTATGCATTTTTTTGTGGGAAACACCACCCATTGTTCGGACGTACAGGTTTGGTCGAAGGGGATCTGCAATCGGAAAATTTCGTGAGCTTTACCAGCGACCAGATTGGCGGGATGCTCTCGCCGCTGACTATTTTCCGTGATCAGCAAGGGTTCGGCGGGCGGATTGTGGCGTCGTCATCCAGCCTGGAAGAAGTGCGGCGCCTGGTGATTGCCGGGTATGGCCTGGGATGCCTGCCAGTGCATGTAGTGGCCGAAGATGTGCAGAACGGGCTGCTCTGGCGGCTGCCGCCGGATGAGGGCATTGCGGATGTGGATATTCACGTGCTTTGGAACCGGGAGCAGAAGATGAGTCGGGCGGAGGGGGTGTTTATTGAGTGCCTTTTGGAGCGGTTGGCCAGAACATAATTGGCCGCATCCGAGTGCGCCAAAAAGCAGTTACAACTCACCGGATGCGCACCGAAGCGCGCACGGCTAGGATTGCAGCGAACTAAGCCAATGGCGTACATTAGCGATGATTTTCATTGAGACATCGGTCTTCACACGTCGCGTTAAAGAATTGATCGACGAAGATGCCTACACGGCCTTTCAGAACGTGCTTGTAGTGAATCCCGCTGCAGGCGATGTGATTGAGGGTACGGGCGGTATCCGCAAAATACGAGTAGCAGCCAAGAGCCATGGTAAACGAGGCGGGGCACGTGTGATCTATTACCACTTCGCCTCGGCATCACAGATTGTTTTACTGATGATCTATCCCAAAAATGAACAGCAGGACTTGAGCGCCGACGAACGCAAGTCACTGAAGGCTGCGATTGAGCACTGGAGATAGCTATGAGCCGACTTTTTGATGAATTGATGGAAAGCGTTCAAGAGATGAACGAGATCCTGCGCGGAGAACGGGAGCCATCCCGTGAATTTCATGTCGACTCAATGCGAGTTAAAGAGATCCGTAAGGCAACAGGGCTGACCCAGGCTAAATTCGCAGCGCTGATTGACGTTCAGCTCGGTACGTTGCGCAACTGGGAGCAGGGTCGTCGCGAACCTACTGGGCCGGCAAAGGCGTTGTTGAAAGCTATCCATAACGACCCGGTGCATGTACTGAACGCGCTGGCTAGCTAAAATAAAACTCCCCCCCCTGCACCTTAAACATCGTCATAACCGGAAAAGCTCGGAGCTGACTCAACTTCGGGCTTTTTCGTTTGTGATGCTGAGTGAGGACTCTTCAAAAACCTCACATCGATAGCACTGATGATTACTATCGAAACGAGCGCCTGCTCGATTGCCAACACTGATTCCTATAATCGCCCCCAGCTTCCCTCTCCTGCGTCTGACCTCAGGCGACTTTCACCTTGGAATCCCACACCATGCCAAGCGCGAGCCAGGCCTCTAACGGCCTTCCCGAACATAATCAACAAAGCGTCAAACAGCAGTGGCTGGCGATTCTTTCGGTCGCCGTGGGTGCCTTTGCCCTGGTGACCAGTGAATTCCTGCCGGTGGGCGTACTCAACGACGTCGCCAGCGACCTGGGTATCAGTGCCGGTCACGCCGGATTGATGGTCACATTACCCGGCATCATGGCCGCCCTCGCCGCACCGTTTCTGTCGGTCAGCATTGGCGCCATGGACCGTCGCTACCTGCTGATTGGCCTGACACTGGTGATGATCATCGCCAACTCGGTGGTGGCCTTTGCCACCGATTTCAGCCTGCTGCTGTTCGGCCGCGTATTGCTCGGCATCAGCATCGGCGGCTTCTGGGCCACCGCCATTGCCCTCAGCGGGCGGCTGGCGCCCAAAGGCGTGGGGGTTGCGAAAGCCACCTCGATCATCATGATGGGCGTAACCCTGGCCACCGTGTTGGGCGTGCCGGTAGGTACATGGCTCAGCGGCCTGATGGGCTGGCGCATGACCTTCCTGGTCACGGCGTTGGTGGGCATTCCGGTACTGCTGGCGCAGATCTTCCTGCTGCCGCGACTCACCCCGGAGAAAGCCATTCAGATCCGTGACCTGCCGGCTTTGTTTATCAACCCACAAGCACGGGTCGGGTTGATCGCCGTGCTGCTGATCGGTCTCGCACACTTTGCCGCATACACCTATGTCGCACCGTTCTTTAAACACAGCTCCGGCTTCGACGGACCGACGATTGGCTCGCTGTTGTTGCTGTATGGCGTGGCTGGGGTGCTGGGCAATATCTTCGCCGGCTTTGCCGCCAACCGCAGCGTACGCAACACCCTGTTGCTGGTCGCACTGATGATCGGCACCAGCACCGCGCTGTTCCCCTACTTCGCCACCGGCATGACCGGCGCGGCGATGCTGATCGCCCTGTGGGGCTTCGCCTTCGGGGCTTTCCCGGCCTGCGCGAGCATCTGGATGTTCGTCGTGGCGCCCAAGGATGTAGAACGCGGCATGCCGCTGTTTGTGGCGCTGTTTCAGGTGATCATTGCCCTGGGCTCGTTCTTTGGCGGGCGGATCGTCGACCAGATGGGCAGCTCGGTGTTGTTGAGCCTGGCCACGGTGTTGGTGGGTTTCGGATTTGCGACCGTGCTGGTGTTGGGACGCAAGGTGAGTAATAGCCTGGTGACGCAGCCAGCCTGACCGGGTTGTAGGCGCAAAAAAGCCTGCTGAGCATTGAGCTCAGCAGGCTTTTTTCGTTTCAGGGAGCAGGTATTTATTTGGCCGTGGGGAAATCACGCTCAAGGACAGCATCCACCAAGGCTTGCGCGTTCTCGATCAATTGAGCCAGGGCCATGATCACGGGCGACTGCGTGCTGACTGGATCTTCGGCGCATTGGTAGGCGGATTGAAGGGCGGATGAGAGGGTTTCGGTGGCGTTTATAAGGGTTTCTTCGGTGCCGACATCATCGGCTACGCAAAAGATTTTGCGTGCATGCCCTTCGGTAGAATCAGCGGTGATCTTATTCATGATGTAACCCCAGCCAACGCAACCCTGCACGAAAACTGCCGAACCTGCACAACGTAAGCACCTGTTTCGGCAAAGCTTGGTAACCAGAATCTCCACCGGGAACCTTGTGTGCATAAGCCTGCGAGCTAGTCTCAAAAAGTCGCCGCCGTGGCGACATACTGTCAAGGGTGCTGATATGCCAACGAGATATCGCGATGCGGTCACAGGTGAATACGTAACCGAGCAAGAGGCGAAGAAAAGACCAAGGGAAACGGTGAAAGAAACCGATAAAAAGCGCCCGGCAAAGCCGACGGCCAAAAAGTAGGATCAACAGATGAGAGCGACTGCCGTATGTCCAGACAAACTTGCCAATGAAACCCGATTGCTCCAATGTAATGACCAACGTCATTACACAAGGAGCTATCCCTTGGCATCTATCAACATTCGTATCGATGACGACTTGAAAACTCGCGCCTACCTGGAGCTGGAGAAACTTGGTGTCACCCCTTCCGAACTGATACGCCAGGCGTTGCAATATGTTGCCGAGCGCGGCCAGTTGCCATTTAAGCCTGTGCTGATGACTGAAGAGGATGAAGCCTTGATGGCGACCGTACGTGAGCGTCTTGCATCGCCTCAACGCGTAAGGGTTTCTTTGGATGACCTATAGCCTTGATTTTGATGCGCGTGCATTGAAAGAATGACAAAAGCTCGGTGACACCCTCCGTCAGCAACTCAAAAAGAAGCTGGTCGAAATCCTGAACAACCCACGTATTGAGGCTAATCGCCTACATCGCCTGCCTGACTGCTACAAGATCAAACTGCGTAGTAGCGGGTACAGGCTGGTGTATCAAGTGATCGATCAGGAAATTGCGGTGTTCGTGGTCGCCGTTGATAAACGTGAGCGTGATCAGGCTTATCGCAAAGCGTCTGAGCGCCTTGATCAGCGTTAGGCAGGACTGGAAAATATCCCTGAAGCAGTCGCTGATAAAGACTGGAAATGAAAAAGCCCCGCAGCTTATTCAGCTGCGGGGCTTTTTCTATGTAATGGCGGAGAGATAGGGATTCGAACCCTAGGTACCGGTGAAGGTACAACGGATTTCGAATCCGTCCCATTCGGCCACTCTGGCATCTCTCCAACGGCGCGCATCATAACAGTGTGTTTCGCGGAAGCAAACCCCAAAGGTGATTTTTTTCCGTGCTATCAGATGCTTGCGTCGATTACAGCGGTACGCCGAGACGATTGGCGACTTCTTCGTAGGCTTCGATCACGTCACCGAGGCCTTGGCGGAAGCGGTCTTTGTCCATCTTCTTCTTGGTGTCCTTGTCCCACAGGCGGCAGCCGTCCGGGCTGAATTCGTCGCCCAGGACGATGGAGCCGTCGTGGAATACGCCGAATTCGAGCTTGAAGTCCACCAGCAACAGGCCGGCGTCGTCGAACAGCTTGGTCAGCACGTCGTTGACCTTGAGGGACAACTCCTTCATGCGCGCCAGTTGCTCAGCGGTACCCCAGCCGAACGCCACGACGTGGGATTCGTTGATGAACGGGTCGCCCTTGGCGTCGTCCTTCAGGAACAGTTCGAACGTGTAAGGGTTGAGCTTGAGGCCCTCTTCCACGCCCAAGCGCTTGACCAGGCTGCCGGCGGCGTAGTTACGCACGACGCATTCCACCGGGATCATGTCGAGCTTCTTGACCAGGCACTCGTTGTCGCCCAGCAGTTTGTCGAATTGGGTCGGGATACCGGCCGCTTCGAGCTTCTGCATGATGAAGGCGTTGAACTTGTTGTTCACCATGCCTTTGCGATCCAGTTGTTCGATGCGCTTGCCGTCGAACGCCGAGGTGTCGTTGCGAAACAGCAGGATCAGGCGGTTGGCGTCGTCGGTCTTGTACACCGACTTGGCTTTGCCGCGGTAGAGTTCTTCACGTTTTTCCATGATGGGCTCCGCTTTGAGTAAGGTGGGCTAGGCGATGTGTCGCCAGTCGAGCCCTGAATCTTGATCGGCCAGTTGCAGCCAGTCCGGGTCGCACCCTAGGGTGTCGACAAAACATTGCCGGGCAAGCGTCGGCAGGTTGTTCTTGCTGCTGAGGTGAGCCAGGACCAGATGTTGCAGGTCTTGCCAGCCCAACTCGTACACCAGGTATGCGGCCTGGTGGTTGTTCAAATGTCCCAGCTCGCCGCCCACCCGTTGCTTGAGAAAGTAAGGGTAATGACCGCGTGCCAGCAGGTCTCGGCAGTGGTTGGACTCGATCATCAAGGCATCGAGGTCCCGGTAACCCTCCAGCACCTTGGCGCAATAAGAACCCAGGTCGGTGAGCACACCGAAGCGCCGCTCACCGTCACTGAATACGTATTGCGTCGGCTCCTGGGCATCGTGGGCAACCGCGACGACATTGATGCTCAGGGCACCGATTTGCAGTTGCTCGCCACCAGCCAGAAAACCTGCCGGCTCGATGGGTTTGCGCATCCCGCGCAACGTGCCGCGGCTCATGTACACCGGCAGATTGTAGCGCCGAGACAGTAAACCCACGCCATGCACGTGGTCGGCATGTTCGTGGGTCACTAGAATCGCGCTCAACTGCGCCGGGTGAACACCGAGGCGCAGCAGGCGTCGCTCGGTTTCTCTTAACGAGAAACCACAATCGACCAGCACATACGTGTCATCATGGGCGACCAGCGTACCGTTCCCTTGGCTACCGCTGCCGAGAACGGCAAAACGCATCGGATCAGCCCAGGTTGTCTTGAATCACGCCCAACACTTTGCGCGCTGTTTCAGCTGGCGCGACGGTGTTGATGTTCTTCTCGACGGTGACTTGCACGCTTTCGCCCACCTTGCTCAAACGAACCTGATAACGCTCGGCACGGGTTTCGATCTCTTCCTTGGTAGGCGCGCTGCCGAACAATTTGCCGAAGAAACCTGGCTCGTCGTCCTTCTTCTCAGCCTTTTCAGCCACGTTGATGTAGTACAGGCCCAGGCTGCGGTTGATGTCTTCAACGCGCCAAGGGCCCTGCTCCAACGCGCGGCCAACACTGGCCCAGGCACGGTCGAGGTCTTCACCCAGGTTCAGCACGACGTTGCCACTGCCGTCTTCGGTGAGGCTGACGCGGCTAGGGGTGTCGTAATCACGGGCGGCGAGCAAGGATACGGAACCGCCCTTCTCGGAAATACGGCTCATGCTGGCGAGCATTTCGTCGACCAGCGCGGCGTCAACACCCGTGTTGACCGAACGTGGAGTGAAATCGACGTTGGCTGTGCTGCCTGCAGGACGCTCGGCGCTGACCACATAGACTTCGCTTGTGTTGCGCTGCACGCCTGGCTCGATGCGCACACGCACACGAGCTTCGCTGTCGGCGGCAACACCGCCCGCCAGCAGGCGCTGGGCCATGTTGGCGGACAGCTCGCGACCTTGCTGCCACGCGGTGGTGAACTCACCGGTCTGCGGGCGTTGCTGGTCGATGCTAAAACCGTTGTCCTGGAAGAACTGCACCGCCACCGGCCAGACCTCGGCAGGCGGACGCTGAGCCACGATCCAACGATTGTCGCCGCTTTTTTGCAGGCTGTAGTCGCTGGCATCGGCCACGGACATAATCGGCTGTGGGCGTGGCACTACGTACTCACCCTTGACCGTGTCGTCGGCAACGTTGCGTGGAATCGGCAGCAGCGGGTCAAGGCGCTTGGCGACATTGACATCAGGCGGCAGTTGCATCGGTTTGGTTGCTTGCGCTTCCAGGTAATCGCTGCCGCGGTCACGGAAGTAGCCTTCCGGGCCCCATACCCAACCGCAGCCACTGGTGCTGGAGATAATCAAGGCAAGTGCGGAAAGTCCGGCCAATCGCTTCATGCGTAGTGCTTCCTCAATTAAACCAGGACGCCGGACTGGCGCAGGGCCTGTCGCAGCGGTTCGTGACAGGCTTCGCTGAGGCGGGTGAGCGGCAGACGGATACCGTCCGGCATCAGGCCCATCTCAAACAGCGCCCACTTCACGGGAATAGGATTGGATTCGATAAACAGTGTCTTGTTGAGCGGCATCAGCTTTTCGTGGATCGCACGCGCGGTGGCTGCATCGCCCGCGATGGCGGCGGCACACATATCGCTCATGGCGCGCGGGGCCACGTTGGCGGTCACGGAGATGTTGCCCTTGCCACCCAGCAGGATCAGCTCGACAGCGGTGGCGTCGTCACCGGAATACACCAGGAAGTCGCTGCTCACGCCGGCCAGGATGTCCTTGGCGCGCTGCAGGTCGCCGGTGGCTTCCTTGATGCCGATGATGTTCGGCACGGTGGACAGGCGGATCACGGTCTCGGCCTTCATGTCGCACGCGGTGCGACCCGGTACGTTGTAGAGGATCTGCGGGATCTGCACGGCTTCGGCGATGGCTTTGAAGTGCTGGTACAAGCCTTCCTGGGTCGGCTTGTTGTAGTACGGAGTCACCAGCAGGCAAGCGTCGGCGCCGGCCTTCTTGGCGTTCTTGGTCAGCTCGATCGCTTCACGCGTCGAGTTGGCGCCCGTACCGGCGATCACGGCAATGCGGCCCGCTACGCGCTTGACCACGAATTCGATCACCTGGATGTGTTCTTCCACATCAAGGGTGGCCGATTCACCTGTGGTGCCGACCGCCACAATGGCGTTGGTGCCCTCTTGCAGGTGGAAGTCCACCAGTTTGCCCAGGCTGTCCCAGTCGAGACGACCTTGTGCATCCATGGGTGTGACCAGTGCCACCATACTGCCCGCAATCATGCAACCGCTCCTGCCGGAAAAAGAGAGCCGTAATGGTACTGGCGCCAAGATGCTTGTACAAGCGAAGTACCGCGTGAGGATGCGTTCTGGCGCAACTAAACGACGGGCAATGCCATCATTAGGCCAAAGCACCGCCCGAAGCGGGCTGATCACGCAATGAAAACGCCACCTCCTAGCCCTTGGCGACGCTTTTCGCTACCCTTGATCCTTTGATCGATACCGCCCACACGGCATCGACCGCTCATCGCTTTAGGAAGGCTGCATGTCCACCCCCACAGTTCGCGAACAATTCCTTGTTATCAGTGCCCTCGGCGCCAACCCCATGGAGCTGACCAACGTCCTGTGCCGCGCCAGCCATGAGAACCGCTGCGCCGTCGTGACCTCCCGCCTCACCCGCCATGGCGAGTGCAGTGCGCTGGTCCTGCAGATTTCTGGCTCCTGGGATGCCTTGGCGCGCCTGGAAACCGGCCTGCCGGGCCTGGCCAAGAAGCATGATTTCACCGTCAACGTGGTACGCAGTGCTGCCCTGGAAAACCGTCCCCAGGCCCTGCCTTACGTAGCCTATGTCAGCTCGGCCTACCGTTCGGACATCGTCAACGAGTTGTGCCAGTTCTTTATCGACCACAACGTCGAGCTGGAAAACCTGACCTGTGACACCTACCAGGCGCCACAAACCGGCGGCACCATGCTCAATGCCACCTTTACCGTGACCTTGCCGGCCGGTGTACAGATCAGTTGGTTGCGCGACCAGTTCCTGGATTTCGCCGATGCCCTGAACCTCGACGCGTTGATTGAGCCGTGGCGCCCACAGAACCCAATGTAAGGAAGGACTCATGCCGGTAGCCATCGATAAACCCGTCGCCGATTTCGAAGCCCAGGCCACCAGCGGCCAGACTTTCAGCCTCGCAGCCCTCAAGGGTAAGCAAGTAGTGATCTACTTCTACCCCAAGGACAGCACCCCGGGCTGCACCACCGAAGGCCAGGGCTTTCGTGACCAGTACGCGGCGTTCAAGGCCGCTAATACCGAAGTGTTCGGTGTGTCGCGTGACAGCGTGAAGTCTCACGAAAACTTTAAGGCCAAGCAGGCATTTCCTTTCGAGCTGATCAGCGACAAGGACGAATCGGTCTGCCAGCTGTTTGATGTGATCAAGTTGAAGAAGCTGTACGGCAAGGAATACCTGGGCGTGGATCGCAGCACCTTCCTGATCGACAGCCAAGGTGTGCTGCGTCAGGAATGGCGCGGCGTGAAAGTGCCAGGGCATGTTGATACGGTTTTGGCGGCAGCGCAGGCGCTGAACAAGGCTTGATCTTGCCTCGATAAGGATAGGTATCTACACAACTTTGTGGGCTGTAGCACACACGGTAACCACGATGCGAAACGAGTAGCTCTTGATCTTGATCTGCT
>NZ_MPBM01000023.1:0-34080 GCF_001907715.1 Pseudomonas sp. BTN1
GGCGTGTCGTAGCCGTCGATAAGCTCATCCACCGCCCTGGGCAACCCCTGGTCGCGCTTGACGTGGGTAATCGCCGCCATCTTGCCAACGTTGAAGTCCATCCCGATGAACAGAGGCTCGCCGGGCTGCACGGTGTCGAAGCATCCGTTGAGCTTGCGGTCGTAGGCCGTGTATATCGTGCCGGACGTCAGGTTGACGAACTGGCCTTTGAGGTACGCCATGATCAGCTGCGGCGGATACGACTCCATCAGGGAGGCGATGTAGTCATCCGGCAAGTTCAGCTCGTTGTCGAACGTGCTGGCCTGCACCAGGCCGTACATCTCTTTTAGTGACGGCTTGTCGCGCAACTGCTTCACGAACTGCAGGAAGACGAACTTGAAGCCTTCCGGCGTCGTGGTGACGTCCACCCCGTTCTTCAGCCCGGGCAGGTTGTAACGCATCCGGGCGATGATCTTGCGCCAGGCCTGCTGAGCCTTGACAGCGGTCAGCACGTCCAGCTCATCCACCAGGGCGTGACCGATCTTGAAACCGACAATCGTCTGCGGCTTCTCCATCGACCGGCAGATCACAGTGCCGCGGTACTGCCGGCCGCTGTAGATGTGAACCTCGTGGTTCGCCTGGTTGATCTTGGTCTTCAGCCCCCAGTCATAGGCCACCTCATCCATGGTCGGATAGAAGATGTCCCGGATCTGCGGGTAAGTCGGTGCGAAGTAGCCAGCGTTAACGCCGGGCCACTCCATGAAGTGCTTGCTCAGCGCTGAGCACCCTACCCAGGTCTTGCCTGAGCCGAACCCAGCAACGAACGCACGGAACTTGTGGGGCAGCGTGAGGAACTTAGCCTGCGGAACGTTAAGGCTCGGCATTCGGCTTCCTCGCATCCACCACGTCGACTTGGATACGGGTCGGGATCACCGGTTCGTCTCCGGCTTCTTCCTTCTTGGCCCGGTTAACGTAGATGTCGCCAGTTTCCTTCGCTGCCTGTTCGAGTATCTGCATGGCCAGACCGATGTTCTTCATCGACTCGGCCTTTTCAACAAACCGGTTCATGGCGCGAAGACGGAAGGCACGGTTGGCAATAGGGATGTCTGCCGTCTCTTCGCGGAATCGCTTGCGCGTGTCATGGAACAGGGTCACCCACTTCTTTGCCAGGTCTCGCCCAGCACGCTTAGTAGGGTCTTGGGCCTCGCACTGCTGGCGGGTAACCTCAAGTCCAAATTCCTCTCTGACAGCTGCCGCAACCTGAGAAGGAGTGTCGAAGCACGCCAAGGCCTGAACCATGAAGCCTTTCACCTCATTGTTCAGGGCTGCCATAGGGTAAATTCCGTCTTGGGTCTGTCAGGGGTCAGGCCAATCTGAGCAGACAGGTTCCGCAGGCCCTCGATATGTTCAATTTCCCTACCTCGGCAGGACTGTTTGCAGCATCCACCAACGCTTGAACGTCAGGGCTCGCACCATAGCGGCGGACCACACCGACGAACTCTTCTACGTCGTGGCCCTGCAGCTTGATCTTCGGTGCACCGTCTTGGGTGAATACTGGTTGACCGTACTTGTCGGTCGCGTGAGCCAGGTGATACAGCTCGTGTTCAATCAGGGCGCAGAACTCAAGGTCGCTGCACTGGGCGCAGTAGTCGGCAGCCAAGGTGATGAGGAAGGCCGGCACATCTCCGAACCAATCGCGCATCTGTTGCTCCATCCGGGCCTTCTGCCAACCACCAGCGCGGAACGCTACCTGCTCGGCTTGGCCCAGTACTGTGCGGCCCTGCTTCTCGAAGCTCGACGAGGCCCACATAACCCGGATGTCTGCATCCAGTAGGTGAGCATGGTCCTCGTTGTGGATGCTGCCGGTGTCGGCAAGGATTTCGGCTTGGAGCCATTCCCATACTTCGGGGGCTGGGGAGAGGCGGATGCCGAAGTCGGATAACTCTGACTGCTCTACCAGTAAGGAAGGCGGCATCGGTCTTTTCATTGCTACCTGCCAGATGGGTTTACACATGCAAAAAAGCCGCCCAGAAGGCGGCTTCATACAACGCAGAGGTCAGTCCTCGAGGCTCAATTCGCTCTCAAAGTCCGGGAAGCGCTCCTCGAACGCATCATCAAGTGCTTGCTCCGGATCCTCGGAGCGGAGAAGAGGTTTCAAGCGACCCCAGCCAAGCCGGGGCCACACCGAAAGTTTAGACGTTTGAATAACGGCAAACTCGGAGTCGGCTAGCTCCACTGCCGTCCAGCCCATAGAGTCGAGTTCACCGAGGAGCTCGCTCAGAAAGGGCACAGACAGACGGGACCAGCCAGAAATCATGCGCAAACCTTGCCGCGTGAAGCGAAAGCGGGACATTTCCCGACCCTTCTCCTCCGCATACAAATCGGCATTAATTAGGAGTGCTTGCGCAGTGGAATAAGCATTAAGTTTCGTGCGACGGGTCATTGATAAATCCTCAGATTTTTGACAAGGGGGTTTATTTCAAGTGTTCGGAGCTTGTTCATAAAGAACGCTGACATCGTAACCTAAAAACTCACATTTGCAAGCTATCTATCAGTTTCATCCACTATACACGCGATTTCATGAGTAGAGCCTGGCGCGCCGCCCATGAGTAGCGCTCCTCCGACGCTGAGGCAAGCGCCACGATCTGGCGCATCCAAAAACGTGGCGCGGATTACGGTGCAAGCCGCAGCTGCTGATCGAATAGCTCGCGAATCTCTCCAATACGCCGCATCACAACCGGCTCACCCTTCAAATGGATAAGGTGAGCCAACTGGTGGACGACCCCTTCATCCGAAAGCACCTGGCTTGTCGGCAGCTCCTTGAACCAGCACACGAACACCGCGAAGTGCATAGCCCCTGGTAGTTCCTTCAGGAAGCGCTTGTCAGTCATCTGGACGTATCGGGCGTGCTCTTCGCGCAGGTCTTGGTAGCTTGCTGAGTAGCGGTTATCACCGATCAAGTAATCCACGATTAAGTGCCTCGTCCGCCTTATCAGCAGCCTGGGCCGCAGTGGTTGCGGCCTTGGTGGCCTTGTCGGCGGCAGTGCCGGTCTTGCGGGTCAGCTCTTCCAGGCGCTTATCACGCTCAGTCATCGCGGTGTCGTAGGCCTCGCGGATGCCCTTGACCTGATTGCTCTGGTTCTCGGCGAGTGACCAGTAGGCGGCCTGATAGCCCAAAACAGCACCGCCACCCACGAGCACGACGGCAATGGCCCAGACCTCGGCCCGCCGCCACCAGCGGCGTGCGATAAACTCCAATGCGCATCTGTCCATCAGGCGATACCTCCCAGTTTGGTGCGCAATCGAGTGATCTCGTCGCTCTGTTGCGTCACGCGGTCAGTGAGTTGAGCGACCTGGCTGGTGAGCGCTTCGATCTTGCCTTCCATGCGTCCGACGGCGGCGGCCAGGTCATTCCGCTCTTTCGCGAACTGATCGGCGCGGGCCTCGGCTTCTTTGCGGGCGGCGCGCTCCTGGTTCAGGAGTTCGTTCAGCCGGCGGAGAGTGCCGATGTCGGCGCTATCCATAGCTCGGTCGGTCGCGTCCTTTGACAGGAACTTGCGCAACCAAAGCAGGCCGCCTAGCACTATGGTGGCACTACCGCCCAGCCAGGTAGCTGTGCCTGGGCCGAGGTCAGTTGGGTCCATCACTACTCCAGAAATGAAAAAACCTAGCACGATGGCGAGGCTTAAGTTTGCGTGTGTCGCGCTGAAACAGCTGAACACCGTGCCATAAAAACAGAATCATTCCGTGCGGAAAAGCACTTTTCGAAAATGTCTTGAGTGCGGATAATGCACTTCCCTACCGCACTCATCCTTCAAATTTGGATGACCATTTATCTTGGACGATGATGAATAACAACGGACCCATTGCAGAAGACAACGTCGCGGACTTTCCTGGCCGAGAGCAGAATGGCGAAAAGGAGGGTCAGCCGAAACCCGCTACGCCTGAACTTGACGCCGCCCAGGAAGCGCGCATTCGACTCGAAATGAAGCTCCACCGTGAACAATACGAGGCGGATGAGGTTCAGCGTAAGAAGAGGTTCATGAACAGGCTCGTCATATCGACTGCCGCTGGATTCGTCTTCCTCGTTTTTAACTTCTTATCTCTGCGCAACCCCGAAATCTACGACGTGGATCCGGAAACACTCAGAATTGTCAACCAAGCCATCAACGCAATCATTCTGCTGACGGTGCCTTTTGTTCTAGGAACAATAGGCGCTTCTGCGAGAATACTGATTTCCGACATAAATCCTCAGCACAAAACCGCTTTGATTGTGTCGTCTGGCCTGATGGCCGTTTTTTCATGGGTTAGTATTAAAAGCGGTGTATTGGTAGCCTTGCTAGCTCCGCACATTGAAAGAGCTAACCTTTCAAAAGAAACCGTTACAACAGGCCAAAGCGATTTCTATACCTTGGCATTGGTTGCAATCGCGGTAGGCATGTTTGCGACGAACGTATATTTAATGATCGCGCAAAGGGTTGATCAACTAACACTGCGATCCAAGGACGACAGACCTTGAGACACTGAGGAAGTCTGTGGGCTTCCTCAGCAACAGCAGACCACCGAGCAAAACAATGCCGGTACCGCCAAGCTACGCGAACGTGCCAGGGCCCAGGTCGTTAGGATCCATCGCCACTCCATAGAGAAAGGTGGCCGAGGTACGACCTGTACAAATAAGTCAGCTCCAGCAGCACTCCCAGTTCGGAGCAATGGGGGTGATGGGGCCGAAAACGAAAAAGCCCCTGCATAGGCAGAGGCTTGGGGTAGTTGTAGAAACTATTTCAAGTGGCGTTTTGGTAGCTGAGGCGATCGGCCATTTCTTTCTTCACTTTCTTCCAGTCACCGTGCAAATCCTCAAAGCCGCCAGCGAGCTCCCACCGGGTCGCATAAGCCATCAGGTGGTAATGTTTACGAAGCTTGCAGGCCAACTCGTAAGCCTCATAGCCCATGAAACCTATCACCGTAGCTCGAGAGTCAGGACCTTCCACGGGATCTACAGATTGATCGTAGATATAAAAGAGGTATTCATCCGCATGCTCTTTAGTGGTAGCAAACCATGCGACTTCACTCGCAAGATCAGTATCGATTGATTTTAAAGAGTCGCGACTTACTTCAAGCTCAGGATAAATACAAGAGGGCCAATTTTGATAATTCGAATGCACGTCGAGCTGAGCGCTAATCTCGCGGTAGCGCCTGACGTTACGACTAGATTCTCGAGCGTATTGATCCAGCTTGCCAACAACCTCAATTGCCGCAAACTTTGCTTCCTTTCGCTGATCTCGACTCTTGAAAACCCAGTCTTTAAGCCAGCCGATCAATGCCGCCACCACACCACTCGCCAGAACGATTTTTGCGATATCGCCCCACCCAAGAACCGCGGTAGCAATTTGGGTTGATTCCATTTCAAACTCCACAAAAAAACCCAGCGCTTTGGCTGGGTTCTTTTATCACTCCCAACCGCACGCAGGAATGACAGGATGGGTAAATAATGGCTCATTGGATCAGTCGCCGTCAAGCAGCTTCTGTCCCACTGAGTTCCATTGCGTCTATCTGTTCCCCAATGAGTCCTTCTGCATCCAGTAAACTTTGAGCAGACACTAAGGCCTCATCCACTTCGCGTTCCAGCGCCTTGCGAATATCACGCCGCCACCGCTCCTGAGTCTTTATCGGGTGCGGCTCGTTCGACCAGTTATCCATCTCGTACCACCCGGCCGGCAGCACGTTGGTGGAGCGCTTTCCGTCAACACCAGGAAGCCGAGGCAGCGCCCAAGTGACCACCGCGCAATGCCGGAACCGCTCCGGAGCCGGCGAGTGCATCACACGAGTCAGCTCTACAATTGCAGCGTGCTTGTGCTCGGTATGCGTGGAGAACTTCGCCACCAGGGCGCGCCAGTGCTCGGCTGACAGCGCCTTGTGCAGCCGACCAAACACCCAGCAGTCCTGAAGAAACGCCGCCTCCTTGCCGACGATCTCCCCCTTCTGCTTGGCACACTGCACCTTCGGCTCAAAGTCGCAGCCGCCGGCGGAACTGATGGTCTCGGCCGCGAGCGCCCGAACTACTGCTGAAACAACGTTGCGATAGGTCATGCGGCTTCCCCTTTTTTCAGCTCTCTGGTCTTTGCCCGGTATTCGGCGGTCATCGCCTTCAGCTCTTCCACGGTGTATTTCTTGGCCTCATGAGGGCCTTCAAGCCATGCCACCTTTTCCTCGCCAATTCTCTGTAGGAGCGAGATTCTGTAATTGATGAGGTTTCCCGAGAGGTGGTTATTGCACGGGGCGCACTGCTTCCAGGCGTTGAGTGGTTCAAACCTCAGCTCTGGGTTCGCTCCTACAGTGCGGTAATGGCCGGCGTGATACTGGCCTTCATGGTGGCGGCCGCAACTCACGCATGGCAGTGCCGCATCACGGGCGCGAACCCAGGCGTTGAATGCCTGCTGCGTGTCTTTGAGGTGGTCCGCCCTGCTCTTCAGCTTCTCCTTGCGGACCTTGATGTCGCGGCGACCAACATCCGCCAGGGCCTTCTTGGCGCTCGCCTGGCCCTTCTCTGACTTGCCGTAGGAGATGGCGCACTCGATCTCGCCGCACACCGCCTGCGAGCCGCGGGCAGGCGTGAACATCACTCGGCACTCAGGGCAGCGTTTGCGGCGTGGACTACCGGACGTGAGCGAGGTTTTGCGTTGTAATGGGGTGCGCCTCATGCTGCCTCCTTGAATGCTTCGAACTCGGCCATTTCGGTCAATCGCTCTTCCGTGAGCGTCGGCCAGTCATGCAGCACCAGGTACGCGCAGCACTGGCGCCAGAAATCTTGGAATGTTTCCTCCCCCATCGAGTCGTAGGAAAGGCTGCGGGGTGTCTTGCGGGTGAGCTGGCCCAGGCCGGGAATGTCGAACAGTTCCTCGTCGCAGTACACGCCAGACTCCAGTTGCAACGCCTTGATGGCGTCGTGTGACTGCTTGCCGGAGAACCGATCGATGTTCTGGCTCAACACTCGGCCCAGGCCATGGACCAAGCCATTGAACCGTGGATTACGTGGCTGCTTGAGGTCGGCACGGATCTTCGCGTTCATCTTAAATTCACGCTCGCGCAGGATCGACCGGTCGGCGTCGGAGGATGGCACGAACGCGGCCACCTCCTTGCCCGTGGCTGGATCGACCAGGCGGCGCAGCACCAGGTACACAGGCATTGGGCGAGGCTTTGCCGGCTTGGTCATGTCAGACCTCCTCCTTGCCGCGCTGCGATTCCCACTCGAACGGGATGACGATTACCCCGCCCTCCCGCAACCGATCAATGCAGCGCTCACCGAGTGCATCTGGCAGCGCCTTAGCATCAAGGTTGGAGACGATCACAGTCGGGCGCATTTGCTCGTACCGACCGTTGATGATTGCGAAAAGTGTGGTCAGCTCGAAGTCGCTGGGCTTTTCCTTGCTGACGCCGATCTCGTCCAAGATGAGCAGCGAGGGGCTGATCAGGCTCGACAGGATTTGGCTTTCGCTCTGGTCGCTGGAGTGGTCGTAGGTGGCACGAATTGACTGAAGGACGGCGCCGATGGTTCGGTACACCGCAGTTGCGCTGGACTTGGCCATGATCTCGTTGGCGATGGCGACAGACAGGTGTGTCTTGCCGGTACCGGGCTTGCCCAGCAGGAGCAGGCAGCGGCCCGATTCGGCGATCTGCGCGAACTCAGCGGCATACCGGCGGCAGGTGTTCAGCGCTTTTCGCTGCTCGGCGCTGGTAGCAACGTACCCGTCCAGGGTCTTGCTGGCGAAGCGTTTTGGGATCAGCGCGGCGCCGAGCTTTCGCTCCATGGCCATGCGTAGCTCCATCGCCTTGTTAGCCAGCTCAGCAGCTTCAGCCTTCTCGCGAATGATCCGGCTGCACTCAGGGCAACCACTTCTCAGCTCTTTGCCGAGCACTGGGAAGACCTTCTGTTCGTACTGGCCGTGGGTCTCGCACTCAGCGGGCTGGACGCGGGTGCCCGGCGGTAGTTCAGGCGCTGGAGAAATTGGCTCAGAGCGCATAGGAACCATCCTCACGCTGGATCAGGCCATCGGTATAGTTGCGTTCAGCAAATCCGGTGTGGCGCGACTGAGGGGCCGGCACCGGTGCGGACTCCGCCAAACGCTTAATCACCCAAGACGCCTTGAAGCCCTGCCAGCCAGAATTGAGCGCTTCGGTAATTGCAACGTCTGCGGTGATACCAGCCTCGGCGCACTTGGCCAACTCGGCGTTCACGGTTGACCAGACGGTGGAGGTCACCGCTGCGCGCTTAGTCTTGCGCTGGGTCAGCCAGTCGGCCAGCAGTTGCTCCGGAACGCTGTGCGGG
Organism: Pseudomonas sp. BTN1; assembly: GCF_001907715.1. Classification (NCBI taxonomy): domain Bacteria; kingdom Pseudomonadati; phylum Pseudomonadota; class Gammaproteobacteria; order Pseudomonadales; family Pseudomonadaceae; genus Pseudomonas; species Pseudomonas sp. BTN1. Next base: position 8,303 of record NZ_MPBM01000023.1, read on the forward strand.
TTGTCGGCCAGCAACTGGGCCATGCCGAACGGAGCCTTGCGATCAGGCTTTGGAGGTTCGGCTGGCTCCTGGGGCGGATTAATCTCTTTCGTAGAAAGAGTTAATAGGGGTTCTTTCTTTGTATAAAGAAGGGAGTCGTCGGTTTTGGTCTGTTTCGCGGCTGAGCCGATTCGGACCACTTGAGCCGAATCAGACGATATGGTCTGTTTCGGCTCTACGACGAAGATCCACTCTTTTGGGTCGCAAACGCCGATATCACCGCGTGCACCACCCTCTCGATACAGCACGCGACGGCGCAGCAGGCCGGAGATTGCCTTCGACACCGTGTCGGGGTGGATGTGGGTTGCCTTAGCGATATCGACCGCTGGGATGCGATGGGCACCCGTGCTGAAGTTCAAGGTGGCCTTTGCCACGTACAAAACGATCTTCATCTCGCGCGCCGACAAATCGATGGCCATCAAGCCATCCATCATCTGGTTGTCCATTCGGGTGAACCCCCGAGGGTTGTGTATCGGAACAATGTTTGGCATGATTTCTCTCGCTTACCGCTGTAGAAGAAGCCGACCTCGACCGTCGGCTTTTTTGTGCCTGTAATTCAGGCGATGGATTTCAAATCCGGCCGGGCGTCCTTCATCAACTGCTCAGCCTTGCGCCCCAGCTCCCCCGCCTTCGCTTCGACCTGACGGCACTGCTTGGCGAACGCGGGCAAGTGCGGCAGGTCTTGCTCGCACATCACCTGGTCGTCAAACACTTCGCTGCCGGTGTCGATCACATCGCCCAGCGCCCGGATCAGCGCGCCGAAGCTCTTGTTCGCGCATTGGTCGCTAGTCATCTGGCGGGCACCGGTGAGGCCATGGCGGCTCGCCAGTTCGTTCACACAGTGGTCGCGGAACTCAGGCTCAAGGGCGTTGACCCACGACTCTTCCAGCCAGGACGGCATTTCCTGATCGCCGGACAGCCAGCGCTGAACACGCTTGAGCCAGCGGCCGGTCGCCTTCACAAAGTCGGACACGTCGTTCTGAAAGGTAAGCGAGGTGAAGTCCGGCACCTCTTTGGCGATGGCCTTATCCGGGCACGACAGGTGCAGTTCGCGGCTCAACGCCTGAGCGAAGTCGTCCTGGCTCAAGCTGGTGCGCGCGATCTGATTTGCAGCGTGGGCGACCAGTACCTGATCACGGGTTTGTACGGTGTGTCTGGAACTGGACGTTTGCATAGGGGCTGCTCTCTTTTAATCTGGCTTCAATGGAACGGCGAACAGGGATGTCACGCGGCGGTCTTCTGGGGAGGGAGCTGGCACGGAAAGGGACGAATCTCTTCCGCAGTGAACTTCCCGTCTTCGTGTTCGATAACCAGGATCTCCCTGGCCGCTTTCAAGGCTTTCGAAATGGCTGGTGCGCTGACGCCAAGGCCCTTGGCGACAGCGGACTGACCAATTCGCTCAACCAGTTCTGGCAGTGGCGTCTTTTTCATGTCGTTGCCTCAGCAATCTTCGTCAACCCCAATATTAACCGCCGGTTAGCATTCTAGCAACACCGCCGGTTGACGCAATTAAGTTAACCAACGGTTAAATTTCACGGATGAGCAAAAAGAAAGAGTTATCACCAGAGCTGAAAGCTGAGTGCGACGCCGCTAAGGCGCTTTTCGTATCGAAAAGGAATGCGCTCGGTTTGACCCAGGCGAAGCTGGCTGAAGAGGCCGATATTTCCGCCGCTGCTGTGGCCATGTACCTGAATGGCACAAATCCGCTAAATCCGAAATTTGCGGCAGTGCTGTCCCGCCTTCTGGATGTGCCGGTCGAGAGGTTCAGCAAGCGCCTTGCTAATGAGATCAGCGGGTTGACCGGTACGGTTGAGCCCACTCTCGACGCTGGCATATCAGCGGCCGATATGGTGCGCAAAATGCTGGAAAAACAGGGTAAGGGGCTTTCGGATGACTCACGCCGTCGCCTATTGGCGGCAGTAGAGTCGGATGGTAGCGAAGGCTCGATCGAGATTGATTATTACCGGCCTGGGCAAGTGGGCGACGAAGTACGAATTGCTCACTACGACGTTCGCGCAGCCATGGGTGGCGGGCAGATCCCGCACGAATATCCGGAAATGCTCCAGGACATAAGGGTCAGTCCCAAGCATCTGCGCGACCTGGGCGTCACGTTCAAAGAGCACTTCCACCTCAAGATGATAACTGGGTGGGGCCAGTCGATGGCGCCGACGATCAAAGACCGCGACCCGTTGCTCGTCGACATTACGATCCGTGAGTTCACCGGGGACGGCATCTACCTCTTCTCCCACGACGAGATGCTGTACGTGAAGCGCTTGCAGAAGAAAGGCAAGGAGCGCTTCAAGATGATCTCTGACAATAAGCATCACGACATAGAAGAGATCCGCGTGGATGACACCCACATCTTGGCCAGGGTGCTTTACGTATGGAACGGACAACCGGTGTGACGCTATGTCCCTGACCAAGCCAAACCAAGATCTTAAGTGGTCAGCCGTAGCTGAGATCTACATTCGGGCGCGGAAGTTTCCGATGTGGAATGCTCATTGAATTTAACTGCTAAAATAACTGCGCTAAACGGGCGCTAAAACTGAGGATGATCAATTGACCATGGATTTTGTCGCCCGAGATTTTTCTGGATCTAACACCATCACGCACAGCGGCATCACTAAACATTTTAAGAATGTTGAGCCTTGGCAAGCGCTCGCTGAACTTGTTTGGAACGGTCTAGACGCCGGAGCAACAACCGTCCATATCGACATTGAAAGTACAGAAATAGGCGGCACTCTTGCTGTTACTATTTTAGACAATGGCATTGGCATTAACATTGATAAACCAGACGAAAATTTTCGCAGATTCAATGACTCATTAAAAAAGGACTCATTCGACTCTCATGGATCTCAAGGACGGGGACGACTCGCATTTCACAAAGTATGTCATAGTGCGACATGGTTTACTCGCTTTGAGGGACACGATGCTCGGATTCTAGTGCTGAGCAGTAATCTAAGCGCAGTTGATGGTAGGACCATTCAGCGAGATGAGCAGCACGTTCTGCTTTCAAATTTTAAGTCTGGCACATGCGTTACTCTTACGAACTTTGAAAAAAACCTCCCTACAGACAGCTTTCTAATAAAAGAATTCAGCAAAGAATTTGGACCGCACCTTGTGCTGATGCCGGAAAAAACAATCACTATAAATGGCATTAAAATCCTACCTCAATCGCACACGAAAACCTCGCTAGCCATCAAAATAAATTCTGCGATATTTGATATAGATCTTGTCCAATGGGATGAGAAGCCTGGCACGGAAAAGTCTTATCTTTACTTTATATCTAGCAAGTTAAAAACGATTTACAAGCAGTACAGCAGCCTGAACAAAAAAAGAGACTATTATACTTCCGTTTTTATCAAATCTTCTTTTCTTGAGCGGTATGTTAAAGAAGATGATAGCTTAAGCGAACCTTTTAGTTCTTTCTTGACATCCGAAGATTTCCGGCTGCTCATTAGGGACTTAAATGCGTTCTTAAGGCATTGCTATGCAGAGTTCCTTGTAGGTAAAGCACAAGAGCAAATTGACGCTTTTGAAAAAGCTGGTGACTTTCCAACTTATGAGGGCCTTAACCATAGTGAGTCCACATGGCGATTATCTCATGTTAAAGAGATCGTTAAAGCCGTACTAATCAGAGAGCCAAAATTATTCGTCGGCGGCAATAAAACCCAGCGCAGACTGATAATAAGATTATTAGACAGGCTGTCAGTTTCAAACGAAAATAGTGGCATATTCGATGTACTCGAAAGCGTACTTAATCTGGATGCCGCAGCCATGACCCAACTTGCAAGTCAGCTAAAGAAAACAAAGCTCGACAACATCATCCAAACGATTGAATTATTGCAGCATCGCGAGTCGGCAGTTAGCCAGCTCAAGGAAATCATGAATATCCACTACAAAGATGTTCTAGAGACTCCTGACTTACAAAAGGTTATTGAAAGCAACACTTGGCTATTTGGCCCTGCTTACGAAATTCTCGGAGCGGAAGAGGATACATTCACAAACACGGCGAAAAACCTTCGCTCTAAAATAAAAAATATCGGTGAAGTTACTATCGAGGATTTAGCCAGCGATGTAGAGATCGAAGGCGCGAATCGACAAGTAGATTTACTTTTAATTCGTAAAAAATTACAACTCGATGCAAGGGGCCGCAAATTTTTCAGATGTGTGATAGTCGAGATCAAACGACCTGGGGTTTCACTAAACAATAAACATCTGCAACAACTTGATGAGTACGCATCGATTTTAAGTCACTACCCTGAATTTAACAGCGACCTTACGAGATTTGAATTAATTTTAGTAGGGCGAAACATTTCTAAAGAAGCCTATTCTATCCACAGCAGGCTGAAAACTTCGCAGGTGTACGGTGAGCCTGGCCTTGTTACAAGTGACGACAAAATTAAGACCTATATTAAAACATGGCCAACCATTTTTGATGAGTTCGAAATCAGCAATGACTACCTACTAGACCGGCTGAAAACTCAGCGCGCCTCACTGTCATCTTCCTCGAAAGAAGAGCTTCTCGAAAGTCTTCAAAAAGAGACAGCACAATAGTAACGGCGAGCCCGTCGCCTCGGCGGGCTCATCTTCGAATGTCAGAAAGGTGCCACATCTTCCTCTGACTCAAGCTCGACCTCTCCCCTCCCCGCTACCTCGACCTCCTGCTGCTCCCACCTCACCGTTACGCTGCCATCGTCATTGAGCGTCAGCTCAAGCTCGTCCGTCTCGGCGATCACACCCAATACCTCTTCCCATTCCCGATCACCGTCCGCGTCTAGGCGATGGATATTCACCCAGCGCTGAAGCTGCGCGATTGGATGATTGATCATCTCTGAAACCCGCAGGCTTAACCTTTCCATGCCTGAAATCTCAGCTCTCGCCTGTCGCCTAGGCTGCTGCATCGCACTCATATTTCCCTCCCGAAATCACTGTCTATACATACAGTAACGAGAAAAGAATACATCAGCCGTAGGAAATTTAAATTAACCGCCGGTATTGACGCCAACAAAACCGGCGGTTAATATTTGCTCATCGCAGCGACTTACGAGGGGCTGTGAAGGGCCTCACAGCCCGACGCTCTTTAGCGACACCCCTTGCCGGATCACCACCGGCCCAGATTCAAAGGCAGCGATGAACCGGCCTAAACGGTTCAGAGGGTTGGCAACTGACCCGGGCGTGCAGCGTAAAGCGCCAAGAACAGTTATCCAGCGGGAGAACAAGCCGAAAGGCCCGCGGCTGGAAGAACAATTTGGAATGGGCCAGTGACCGACGCCAGTAGCGGGTCACGGCCAGCTGCAAAAGAATTGAATTAGCGATCCCGATTGCCTCGGCTGGGAACGCCGGACCTCATGCACCCTGCCCCAATCAGCCAGGGCATTCAGAGCTGTAGCGTGCATGTTGTAAGGACCTGTGATCCACAGCGAACAGATGCTGTTTGACGCTGTGAGTAGGAAGCTCGAAGCCCACACCGAAGACGACCGGCCAGCCCTGCAATCAGCAGCGGGCAACTAGCCAACACCGCTGACGCAACAAACCCGGGCCGTCGCCAGTAGCGGGCCTGGGCCCCCTTTCCGCACCTTTATTACGTCAGCACTCCTCCCCCGCGCCCATCGGCAACCAGCGGGAGGCATGAGTGTTGACGAATACAGGTGAACAACCCGCCACCTTGGAGGCGACCATGTCAGCACTACGCAAGGCTCAGTTTGAGCACGACGAACAACTGCCGCCTCCGGTGAGCGAAACCTCTCAGCAATTGGCTCGCAGCGAATGGCTGTACAACGCAGCCGAAGAGCTGGCCAGAGGTGGCAGCGTGATATTCAAGCGCCACTTGCACCCCCAGCAAGGCGTCACGGCCTACCAGTTTGCACTGGCTGTCGATGAGTACGCCAACAACCTACTTGCCGACTGCGGCGTCGACGCTCCAGCCCTGGGCTACTTACTGATAGCTGGGATGGCGGGCTCAAGGGTGAAATCGGAGGCATTGGAGCTGCTCGGCCGGAGCGACCATCCACTGGGAAAACTAGGCGAGATTGCCGAACGCCTCCTTCAACCTTTGGCTGATGACGCTCTTATAGCCCAGGCCGAGGACAACGAACTGTGAGCCCCTACGTTGAGATCGATAAAGCGTTGTTTGCGCTTGAAGATCCAGATAAGCCCGCTCTCGACGAGATCTTGGCTGAGGGTTTGATCGTCCGCCACTTTACTTCGGGCGCCATCAACGCAGAAGAATTCCACTGGTATAGCGCCCGTCTACTGGATGTCAGCCGACGGCGTAAGGAGATTCAATGAGTACCGCACCGGTTAAATCCCTGATCGACGAACAACTCGAAGACGTTAGCGCTCACAACCTGCGCGAGGCCTACAGCCTGGCCGAACGCCGCGGCTTCTTCGGTGCTCCGGTTGAGCAGTACGCAGAGCCTGGCTACGGCGGTCGAGTGCTCCAGGTCCTGCGCTACAGGGTTCAGCAGCAGGATCAGCAAGCAAGCTGATCAGCCTTTACCCTTGTTTTTGTTCTTCGCACTGCCCTGCCGCGCTTTGAATTTTGGATTGGATTTACAGATCACGTAGATCCGGCCGCGGCGCATAACGATCTGGCAGTCACGGTGACGGTTTTTAGCTTCTTTGAGTGAGGACAGCACTTTCATAGGTGAGGCTCCTTGCGTTGAGTTGAAATGTTATTACGTATCTTAAATGCGAATAAGAACGTTTATCAACTCTTATTTCCCCTTCCCCTTTTATCGCTGCGAGCATCGCGGCAAGGATTCCCCATGTCCGCAGTAATGAAGCAGGACGACAACACACCTCCAATGTCGGAGGCCGCGCTCGTTGAAGTGCTGAGCAGCAGCCTCTACCCCGGCGCTGAAAAGAACTCGGTTGTGATGGTCCTGGCCTACTGCCAGGCCGCACACCTGGACCCGATGTTGAAGCCGGTGCACATCGTTCCGATCTGGAACTCCAAGACGAAAAAGATGCAGGACACGGTGATGCCCGGCATCGGCCTTTACCGCATCCAGGCGGCACGCACCGGCCAGTACGCCGGAATCAGCGAGCCGGAATACGGCCCGCCAGTAACTGCGAAGCTGAGCGGTGTAGAGGTCACTTATCCCGAATGGTGCCGCGTGACCGTCAAGCGGCAGATGAGCAACGGCTTGGTTGCCGAATACACGGCCAATGAGCGCTGGCTTGAAAACTACGCAACATCAAGCAAGGACACCGCGGCGCCCAACGCCATGTGGAAGCGTCGAGCATTTGCCCAGCTCGCCAAATGCGCCGAGGCCCAGGCTCTGCGCAAAGCATTCCCCGAAGTCGGATCTGCGCCAACGGCTGACGAGATGGAAGGAAAGACATTCGAGGAAGCCGCCAAAGACGTTTCGCCGGCGCGGCAGCCCCCACCGGAACCGGACGCCAAGCCTGCCTATCCCGACGAGCTGCTGGCTGAAAACATCGAGAAGTGGCAGCCACTGATCGACGCCGGTCGCACTAGTCCAGAACACATTATTTCCAACGTCATCAGCAAGTACTCGTTGCGCGATGACCAGATCGAAACCATCACCAACCTCAAAGCCCTCGATGGAGACGCAGCATGAAAATTCACAACGTAGCTCAAGGCTCTACCGAGTGGCTTGCCCTCCGCGCCAAGTTCCGCACCGCCTCCGAAGCTCCGGCAATGATGGGCGCCTCTAAGTATCAATCCCGCACCGACCTGCTGATCGCCAAGAAGACCGGCATCACAACGGACGTCACGCCCTCTCAGCAGTTTATCTTCGACAAGGGGCACGCGACTGAAGCCCTGGCCCGCCCGCTGACTGAAGCATTGATCGGCGAAGAGCTGTATCCAATCGTTGCCACTGAGGGCAACCTGCTGGCCTCCATGGACGGCGCCACAATGCTCGGCGAGACACTGTTCGAGCACAAGCTGTGGAATGAGTCAGTCGTGGCCCAGGTGAGGGCCGGCGACCTGGCTCCGCACTACTACTGGCAGCTTGAGCAGCAACTACTGGTGAGCGGCGCTGAGCGGGTCATCTTTGTTTGCTCGGACGGCACGCCGGAGAACTTCGTGCACATGGAGTACCGACCCGTCGCCGGGCGCGCGGCCCAGTTGATCGAAGGCTGGAAACAGTTCGAGGCAGACCTGGCCAACTTCGAGATGGCCGACGCGCCTTCAATTGTCGTCGGCAAGGCACCTGATGAATTGCCAGCCCTGCGTATCGAGCTGACCGGCATGGTTACCGCCAGCAATCTGAAGGTGTTTGAAGAGTCGGCCCTGGCGGTCATCGACTCGGTGAAAACCACACTCTCCACCGACCAGGACTTCGCCGACGCCAAGAAGGCGGTCAAGTGGTGTGGCGATGTCGAGGAGGCTGTCGCTGTCGCCAAGAAACAGGCCCTTTCGCAAACTCAAAGCATCGACGAGCTGTTTTCATCGCTGGATCGCATCAGTGCCCATGCTCGCGAGACTCGCCTGAAAGTCGACAAGCTGGTGAAGGCTCAAGAGCTGCTGGTGAAGACTAGCATCAAGCAAAAGGCCGAGCTCGCCCTGGCGGATCACATCGCCGCAATCAATAAGACCCTTGGCAAAGTCACGCTGCCTCATGTCGTTTCGGACTTCGCCGGCGCCATGAAGAACAAGCGCACCATCGCCAGCCTCCAGGACGCAGTAGATACCGAGTTGGCACGGGCGAAGATCGATGCAAGTCAGGCCGCCGACGGCATCCGCTTGAACCTGACCAGTCTGGCAGAGCTCGCCGTTGATCATGCCTTCCTATTCAGCGACGTGCAGCAGCTGGTCACCAAAGCCAATGATGACCTGGTGACGCTGATCAAATTCCGAATCTCCGAACACCAGAAGTCGGAGCGGGAAAAGGCCGACGCGAAGCGAATCGCCGAAGAACAAGAAGCCCAGCGCCTGGCAGCAATCAAGCCAGAACCCGTTGTCGAGAAGGTGGCTGTGCCCGAGCCAGTCCGCGCTGCGCCCGTCCAGACAGCTGCACCCGCCGGCCAGGCCACAAAACCTGTGGCGAGCCACTCCGTGGAGCAGATAGCGCTCCAGGCCAACGTGACGGACTTTGAGGCCCTGGTGAAAGCCGTAGCGTATGGTCAGGCGCCGATCACCGTCCTCCTTGTCAATTGGGAAGCGCTCGACGCGATGGTCGCAGCGCAGGGTTCAACCTTCAGCATGGCCGGGGTGACGCTGGCCAAGGTCGCAGCATGATCAGCAACCTCAGATCAGATATCGAGATCCGGCGCGAGAAAGCGCTGGAGCTTTCCAGTCAGGTACGTCGGCACCTGGCCGCCGGCGGAAAGTTCAGCATCGGCGACAGCCCGGCGATCAATCCGGATCCGGCAAAGCGCTCGGAAACGATTGATCCGACGACCATCCTCAAGCGCCGCAAGCCGCCTATATCCCGGGCAAAGCGTAACGCGCTGCGCAAACTCGCGGAGACACTATGAAAAAGCGCAAGCCGCACAACCTCAAAGCCCGCATTGACCGGTCCTGCCGGTCGCTGCTGGCCGCCAACCACGTCGCTGTGGTGAACATCGACCCCAGCGGCCGCCAGGGCATGATCAATTACGAGTCGCTGAAGAACATCGCGCCGGGGAAGATCGGCCAGGCCGTGTGCGGTATCCCCCACCGCTGGACGATCTACCTCAGCGCCCTCTGCATCGACGCCCGCGGCGACCGCTACAGCAAATCGGTGGAGGTGGCGCCCGATGGCGTCTACCTCTCCGACCACCTGGAAGATGTGATCGAGCATTGCTACAAGAAGCTGCGCGATGAGGCCAATCAAAGCCAGATGGTGGCTTCAGGTTGGATCGCCATACCGGACACCCTGTCGCTGGACGAGGAACACGCCGCGCGTATCTTCGAAGCCGTCGGCGCTTGGCACCAGGTGAAGGTCGATTCATGCGCCGCATAGCCCGCACCCAGCAACGCAAACGTCAAACCTGGCTCGCACTGCCGGCCAGCGGAATAGAAGAGGTAGGCCATGGCCAAGACTGTGCAGGAAAGATCGGCCAAGGCTGCGCAGAAGCGCCAGGCGGTCGCCGAGAAGGAATTGCGGCACAAGGTCAGACCAGGCATAGAGCAGGCCATGGAGCGTATACGGCTTCGAGGCCAGGTGCCGATCATCAGCGAAGTCTTGCAGATCGCAATCATGAAGATGGACTTGATGGCCGACAGCGAACTGATCGAGTTCTTGCGGTATCCGCGCCACGAAATCATAATTAGTGAAGACGTAGCGCAGAAATTTCACAATGAGAGTATGCGTGAGCTGATGAGGGATCCAGGCGAAGGGCTCTACACCTCCGAGTTAACGCCACATTATGATTTTCATAGCAAAAATTAACGAAAATAGTCTAAGAATTCATTGACGTCCGACACAGACCTACGCACATCTCCGAAGAGCTCGCGCAACATTGGATCATTACCTTCATAATCCCAAACAACTCTTCCATCGTTATCCACGATCCCAATAACTAAGAACTCATTCCAATACTCTCTATCCTCTATGTAATTTCTGGTTCTTGCCTCATAGATACATACGTTTCGCCCTCTGTAAGAAGACTCAAAATACAATGGAAAAACGTCATCATTCCCACGAGTAATAGAGTTTGGAGCATCTAGCACCTTCCACGCAAGCCTTCCAGTCGATGTTTCTTCCATCAAGCGAGCGACCATCTTTTTCGTAGTAGAATCCATCATAATCTCGACGCCTCATTGTCTTTATGCAAACCATCAAGCATAACTTCAAACTCCGTCATCAGCCTAGACACATACCACCCATCGTCTTGTGTCATATTTCGACGGGTGGAAGAGTACCATTTCGCATCAAAAGACATAAGCCCGACAAGTGTATCTGCTAACGCCTTTTCCTTATCGCCTAAGCTTGGGCGGATGTTATTTATATACCCCTTTAACTGATAAAGCATATGCATAACCTCCTCCTTGGAGTTATCCCAATCCCTCAAGCCCTTTCTATATTCAGGCATTAACTTAACAATATCTCCATGCACGGCGGGGAGCCTACTCTTGACGATTAGTATCTTCCGGACCTTTCTGACATAGGTGAAGGTGAGAATCGTTAAAATAGTGCCAATTACCGTACAAATTACGCCAAATTGGTTCAACCAGTCCCATAACTCCGCACTACCCCACATCGCAGCTCCTTGGCGCCATTGAAAACCCTATCCCCATTCTATCTTTGCTTTAGGGATTACACAAAATTGAAACGACCCACCATCGTCGCGTCCGGTCACGGAGAGCGGCGCTTACCTGAGGTAAACGAAATGCCTGTACGCCATAGCGTCATCCACAAGATCGACAAGAAGCCTGACGGTAGCCACGCCGTTCTGTTCCTGGGCGCATCGGAGCAGGTCGAAAGCCAGGCCCGCGACGACCTGATGAGCCAACTTAACGAAAGCTACAACGCCACCGCCGGTAAGGGCTGGGGGTTCTTCCATCACGAGTCAGGCGCTTTCCCATTCAGCGGATGGCTCGGTAAGTACATGGCCGGCGTAACCGACTTCCTGGCGTTCAGCACCACAGCCGTCGAGCACCTGACCAAGCTCATGGAAGAATCGAACCTCACCACGGGTGGGCACGCCCTCTTCTGCCACTATCAGCAAGGCATGACCGACTACCTGGTTATCGCCCTGGTGCAGGAAACCGAAGCGGTGACCATGACCGAGGAACTAAGCCTGCTGACGATCAAGCGCCTCGACTTGGACCACATCCGCCTGGCGGCGCGCATCAACCTCAGTGAATGGAAAAGCAACCCGCAGTCGAAGCAGTACATCTCGTACCTCAAAGGCAAGCAGGGCCGCAGGATCAATGATTACTTCCGAGACTTCATCGGCTGCCAGGAAGGGATTGACGGCCCGAGCGAAACACGCACGCTGCTCAAGGCGTTCAGCGACTTTGTTGAAAGCGAGGATCTGCCGGAAGAGTCGGCACGCGAGAAGACACACGCGCTGGTGAGTTACTCCATGGCCCAGGCCAAGCTGGGCGAGCCGATCACCCTTGACGAGCTGTCTGGCCTGATAGATGAAGACCAGCCGAAGAACTTCTACGACTTCATCAAGGCGAAGGACTACGGGCTTTCTGAAACCCTGCCGCCGGATAAAAAGACGCTCAACAAATTCCGGCGATTCGCCGGCCGGGCCGAGGGCATGTCGATCAGCTTCGAGGCGCATCTGTTGGGTGACAAGATCGAGTTCGACGAATCCGGCGGCACACTGACGCTGCGTGGGTTGCCAGCTCAGCTCACCGAGCAACTTAAACGCGCCTACCTCTAGCTTTTCGGGAAGGTGTTAATCGGGGACGATGGCTAGATGCGCAAAATGGTTGTGATCGACAACCATAGCGCGACCACCTTCCGTCTCCGAGATACGACCTAAATATTTGGCGTTCGTCCCGGCTGTATAGACCTCGTCACCATCAATTCGATATAGAAGCTCTCCGGAATTGCTTCGCACGAACTCGTCCTCGTCTATACGACCTATCAGCGGTGCCATTGGGCCTCGCCCCGAATAAACTTTATAGCGACCCTTTGTAAAATCGATAGCCATCTACATCTCCTTTATCCGGCTCCATGCCGGTCACTCGTAATACCCCAAATCAACGAATCACGCCAGCCGGCGAGGCAGGCGCGCGCCTGGAGTAGGCCCATGGGAATTCCAACAAACGCCCTGAAAGAAGACGAACTTTTCCATTACGCCTCCCTGGATCCAAGCGCCGCTGATGAGCTTGCGCGCCGGATCGCCTCCGGAGATATCGACCCGAACGCCGGGCTGGAGGATCTGCGCGAAGACATCCGCATGCTCGAAAGCCAAGCGGACGACAACGATGACGAGCTGGGTAGGTTGCGCGACGGCGCTGAAGAGGCTTGCACCTACATCAAGCGCGCAATCAATCACGACGAGCATGAAGAGCTGCCGGTTAGCAAGCTCCTTCAGAAGGCTCTCGACTGCCTGGAGTAAGGCCATGACCACCTTTGCAGTATTTGGCATGAGTGAAAACTGGGCTCGCGAGGATGCTCGCGAGTTCACCGGGACGATCAAGATCGTAGAGGGCAAGCGTATCGAGCTGACAATCCCTGAGTGGGAAGCAGCCGTAGAGGCTCAGGTAGCGAAGATCATGGCCGGAAAGAAGTGCGTGCGCCTTTCGCCGTTCTTCGATGCCCCCCAGTACGCCCAGCAATTCATCGACATCGCGCGACGCAGTATCACTTGTCGAGACATGAAGATCAGAACCAAAGCAGTGCTGGTTGATGCCAAGGGCGAGCCCATCATGAATCCAAAAACTGGCGTGCCGAAGGTTGGTTTTGCTGACTGGATTCCTGAAGCGAGCTACGCCGCCTAGACCCATCCCTCGCTCGCAACCCGATAAAAGCCTTCTAACAAATCACGCCGCCTGGCGAGGATCCCCTATGTCCGCACAACAGAAATTGCATCAGTACATCCATGACCAGCCGAGCATGGGCCTTCCGTTCGAAAAGGAACTGGTGGTCGACCTGTTCGCCGGCGGTGGCGGCGCCAGCACCGGCATCGCCCGGGCATACCGGGAGCCGGACGTAGCGGTCAACCACAATCCAATAGCCCTGGCCGTGCACCGCGCCAACCACCCAAACACAGCGCATTACGTCGCCGACGTGTACGAGGTTGACCCACGGAAAGCTACTGGCGGGCAGCCCGTCGCGATCATCTGGGCGTCGCCTGATTGTCGGCATCACAGCAAGGCCAAAGGTGGGGCACCGCGTGATCGCGGGGTGCGTGGACTGGCATGGGTGGTGATCCGCTGGTTGTTCATTACGCGGTCCCGATTGCTCTTTCTGGAAAACGTCGAAGAGTTCTGTGACTGGGGCCCAATCGATGATCATGGCCAACCGATCAAAGCCGAGCGCGGACGGACCTTTAAAGCGTTTATCGCGGCGATCAGCACCGGCCTGCCAGCGGAACATCCGGATATGCCGGAGATCATGCAGGCCATTGGCGAGTTCGTCCCCATGGAAGCGCTTGTGAAAGGTCTCGGCTACAACGCCGAGTGGCGGGAGCGGATCGCAGCAAACGCCGGAGCTCCAACAATCCGCAAGCGCCTGTACTTGGTGGCTCGCCGCGACGGTCTGCCGATAGTTTGGCCAGAGCCGGTACGACACAAGAAGCCAGCAGCGAAACAGCAGCCCTGGCGCACGGCCGCCGAGTGCATTGACTGGAGCAACCTGGGCAAGACGATCTTCCGGGACAAGCCCATGGCGCTGAACACCCGCCGCCGGGTGGCCAAGGGTATGTGGCGCCACGTCATCACCAGCGAGAAGCCATTCATAGTGCCGATGCGCGGGACGTCGGACGCACACACCAGCACGCACGGCGTGGATGAGTCGGTTTCGACCATCAGCGCCGGCGGCACCCATCACGCGTTGGTGCAGCCCGTGGCCGCACCGTTCCTGACCGAGTGCGCCAATGGATCATCGCAGCGTAACTTCGACGTGCAGGAAGCGCTCAGGACTCAGGTTGCACAGGTGAAAGGTGGTCACTTCGCGATGGCGGCGTGTCACCTGACCCACCTCACACACCATGGGGAGCGCAGCGGATACTCGCCAGACGAGTCGACCCGCACGGTCACCGGAGCCAATCGAGGCGAGCAAGCCATTGTCTGCGGGCATATGACAGCGTTCGGGCAAAACGCCGTGGGAAGCTCGCCAGATGATCCGGCGCAAACTGTGATGGCCGGTGCGGTACGTCACGGGATCGTCGCGGCAAACATGGTCACGCTGAGAAAAGGGTCGGTAGGAGCTGACGTTGAAGGGCCTCTGGGCGTGGTCGCCACCAGTACCGGCCACCATGCGGTGACGGCGGCGTTCTTCGAACAGGCGAATGGCGGCTTCTACAAAGGTGACGGCCGATCCGCATACCAGCCCACCTCCACGATCTGCCAGTCAGGCGCCAACCAGCGCCTGGCCACTGCGTACCTGGTGAAGTACTACGGGTGCGACAAGGGCGGCGTTTCGCTGACAGAGCCAATGCATACGCTGCCGACAAAAGACCGCGTTGCCTTGGTGGAGGTGGTACAGGTGCCGGATACGTTGACGCAAGAGCAAATGGAAGGTGCCCGCCGCTGCGCCGCCTTCATGTATGAGCATCTGCCGGAGCATTTCAAAGACCCGGCCGAGATGATCATGATCGGCGGATATGTGCTGGTGGACATTACCTTGCGCATGCTGCAGCCGCCAGAGCTGAAGGCCGCACAGGGCTTCGATAAGGACTACATCATTGACCGCGGCCTGTTCGTCGATCCGGTGACCGGCGCCGAGCAATGGTTGCCGATCAACAAGACCAATCAGGTCAGGCTCATCGGCAACAGCGTTTGTCCGGACGAAGCGGAGGCTCTGGTCAGGGCGAACGCCGCCGACATTATTGAACTTTATCGGCGGCTTGCTGCATAGGCCTATGCTTCAACTCTCGGAAGATACATTCCCTATCAATCATCTAACTCGAGCATCAGCATATCGGCAGCTATTACATTATCAATATCATTAGCGCTAAGAGGCTTTCCCTTTTTATCACTTTTTTTAATAGTCTTTTTTCCTATTATTAGAAAAAGCTTTCTAAAAATTAGATATTCACGAAGGCCTTCATGTCCCAGCTGAAATAAACGATTACGCTCTTTTGCCCCGAAGTCTTCAGAAGACCGCAGCGGGTCTTCATAGTTTTCAGGAAAGCTCATGAACGTATATACCACGTTAATTATTCTAGTGGGAATCCAGCCTCTCCCCCCTTCAGGATGATCGACGCCACTGACAACCTCACCAATAGTCTGACCTTGATCCCCCCCACAAAAAAATGCGCCTCTAAGCTCTTCTCCACCGACTTTCAGCATATCTCGAAATTTGTGCCTTTGAAAATCACGTTCTGCTTCGAATATCAAAGCGTGAGTTTCAGTGGTGACTTTTTGGCTCAATACTTCAGCTCGAGTTATCAACCGAGCACAAGTTACCCAAGCAACTCTATCGTTTGTTAGCTCACCGTCCACCACAAGCACATGCGCCGCCCTCTCAATTAAGGACAAAGCGCTTTCTAAATTTGTAGCTGATTGAGAGTACTCTTTCTCATGCTTGTGGGACCTTATCCCGACGAACATGGTTCCTGCGATAAAAACCATAATAATTACTTGTATGCAATCCGCAGGAGTTAAAGCCTGCACCTTTAGCGCACCAATCCAAACAAACAAGCTTAAAATCACAATGACTTCTATACCAATTATTAAATAAGTCCATTTTTTACAGAAACATCCAAAAGCACTCCAGCAACTACGAATCCAATTACGCATTTCAAGTCCAGCACCATGGTTAATCTTTAGAGGAGAGAGCCGAATCCTTATCAAAGTTGCGGCTCACACCGTTTGTTTCAGTCTTTATTCGTTCCTGAAATAATCCGGAAGACCAAACAGTAACTGAAGACTAACATTCATACCAATTCCACCACCACTAGCAGCGCCCTCCCCCTTCAAGGTCAGCCGCTATAGCGGCAAGGACACCTCATCACTGGTACGGGCAAAAGTCTCCAAGGCTATCCCTGGCAATTTTTACTGCGTACTCAAGTAGTTCTAGGGGAACACTTTGCTCAAAGAGGCTTACTTCAAAGCGCAGCGTTTCGTCATTCCGAAAGATCTCGAACATCTGCGTTCTATCACCTTCCCAGCACTCTAAAGCCAAGCCATCGTGACCTTCGACGATGCTTGAGGCACGACAAAAACGGTATTCAATTCCGTGTACGACCACATCTCACCTCCATTTCTAAGGAGGCAACGATACCTCTCCCCTCTATGAATTTGATAGCCGCTATGGCGGCAAGGACGAAGTCATGCCTGAAGAAATCGAAAAAGCCTGGCCGGACCACTACCGCTATATCGACACCATTGGACCAGAAGGCCTGGAGGTGCACTGCATCACCTATCAGGTGATCGGCGAAACCGCGCAGTGTTTCTACATTGGCGATACCCATACCTGCGACCTGGTCAAAGGCCCGCAATACAGCTGGACCGCTGAGGCGATTAAGAAGCGCAGAAAGCGCGTGCTGAAAGACGGTGGTAACTGGGGCCGTCGATTCGCCTACACCGACAAGGCGCTGGCACTGCGCTCTTACAAGGCACGCAAGGCCTGGCAGCTGCGACACGCTCGTCTGTCAATGGAGCGGGCCCAGGCGGCTATCGGGTACTTCGGCAACGCTCAGGTCCAAAGCCTGATACCGGACGCCGCGGTCACCATCCCGAACGAATATATCCAAGGCTTAAACTGGGAGGACTATTAGTGATCGCCCCCCTCTGGTTCGCCTACGTCTTCATCTACCGAGGGCCCAGGCCGTGAGTAATTTCCACTGTAAATAGTCGGGAAACCGACACTTCAACGCGCCGACCATCAAGGCTCACCAAACAAGGAGAGCCACATGAGAGCGTTCGCACAAGCAATTATCACAATTGCACCAGTGACCAACCGCAAATCCAGGAATCGTTTCCTCCGTGAATGCGACAGATGGTCCAACCGCCTATACAGGCAGGATTTGATCAGCCTTCAACAACGCCAGGATCTGCGGCGGCAAATCGCAGCAGCGTGTTTGGTGGCGTTGATGTAACCCCTACATACCTGCCGGTGAGCGGAGTCACGGCAGTTGACTATCGATCCATCGTTCAGCTGCCGCCATCGCGTCATCAAGCGCTGCCGGATAGTCAGGCCAGGGGCCTTCCAACTCTGCTGCAACCTCACCCAAGCCATTGATGGGAGCTGGCTCAATGACCTTTGCGGCAACAGGGATCTGGTCGTTCGGGCGACGCCAGTCGAACTTGAGAAACATCACATGGCCCCGGTAAGCGTGCGCTATCGGAGCATCGAAGTTGTGTGACACGTCCATGCCTCATCACGAACTAAGTTGAACCCTTTTGTACACCGCTTCGGTCCTGTTTGAAAGATAGGCAGAAAGCTATCACTCCAATCCCCTATGTGCCGCCCCGCGCGGCTAGGACACACCCCATGTTCGCTATGAAACTCACCCTGATACTGCTGGGCGCTTTTCTGTACCTGGTAGGAACACTCGGCTGGTTCGGCTGGTTCGCTATCGACCTGCTGGACACCGGCACCACCGAGGCGCTGCTCTACGCGTTTGCCGGCACATGCGCCTGGTTGCTGATCAGCTTCGGCCTGGCAATCCACATCATCCAAACAGCGCGGCCCGCGGGCTCACTCGACAAACCAGAGGCATAGAGGTGCACACCATGGAAATGCAAAGCGAAACCCTTGCCGAAGAAGAAATCGCCGCCATCACTGGCTATATGATCCCCTCGCGCCAGATCGCGTGGCTCAACTTGAATGGATGGAAGTACGTGCTGACCCGGGCGCGCCGGCCAGTTGTGGGCCGGGTATACGCTCGGATGAAGCTGGCAGGCGTAAAACCCTCAGCAGAAAACGTTGCGGCCGAAGCCTGGTCGTTGGACTTGTCACGGGTAGGATAAAAAGATGCGAGCGAAAAAGGCGGCAAACAGGGACCTGCCGCCGCGAATGATTCGGCGCGTACGCACGCTGAAGGGTGGCAAAGAGTGGGTTGGCTATTACTACGACGGGAGGAATGAAGACGGGAAGCGGGTGGAAGTCCCGCTCGGGGGTGATTTGGATATCGCCAAGGCTGAATGGGCGAAGCTTGATTGCAAGCCCGTGCCGAAGAAGAACGCCCTTCTCGCCCAGGTGTTTGACCGGTATGAACGAGAGATCATCCCAGGTAAGAAGCCCAAGACCCAAAGCGACAATTTGCTGAGCCTCAAACAGCTGCGCAAGGCTTTCAATGACGCCCCCATTGATGCAGTTTCACCACAGATCATCGCGCAGTACCGGGACAACCGGACCGCCAAGGTTCGAGCCAATAGGGAGATATCCCTGCTATCCCACATCTACAACATTGCGCGGGAGTGGGGGCTGACCGAAAACAACCCCGCTGCCGGCGTGCGCAAGAACAAAGAGGTGCCGCGCGACTTCTACGCCACCGAGGAAATTTGGGGCGCCGTGTATGCCGTCGCAGCCTCGGAACTGCGTGACGCGATGGACCTGGCCTACCTGACTGCCCAGCGCCCGGCGGATACGCTGTCCATGCGTGAGGCGGACGCCGTAAACGAATTCCTGCAGGTGTCCCAGGGCAAGACATCGAAGAAGCTGCGCATTCGCCTGACCGCTGCCGGCGCACTCAACGACCTGGGCGCCTTGGTTGCAAGGCTGATAGAGCAAAGACGCTCACGGGGAGTACGAAACCCTTACCTGATAATCACCGAAGACGGCAGGCAGGTGACTAAGCACATGCTTCGCCTACGCTTTGATGACGCTCGCGACAAAGCAATCGCCATCGCCAGAGAGGCAGGCGACGGTGTTCTTGCATCCAGTATTCGACAGTTTCAGTTCCGTGATATCCGCCCGAAAGCTGCCAGTGAGATTCTGGACCTGGGCGACGCAAGCCGCCTGCTGGGACATACGGACAAGCGGATAACCGAGACGGTTTACCGTCGTGTCGGGGAGATCGTGAAGCCGACGCGCTGACCGCGATCAGCGCTAGGTTGCGGAAACTGCCGGAAATGATGCGGAAACGATCAGTCTGTAGAGATTTTTCTGAGACAAACCCCAGAAACGCAAAAGCCCCGCTTTCGCGGGGCTTTCGTGTAAATCTTGGCGGGAAACCAGGGATTCGAACCCTGGAGACGCTATTAACGTCCGCCGGTTTTCAAGACCGGTGCATTCAACCACTCTGCCAATTTCCCTTGTGCATCACAGGATTATAGTAGCCCATCCCGTGTCAGCGGGCGCCATAATACCCGAATGAAACACACTGTCAAACTCTCTGCATCGCTTGTTACAAGGCGTCTGTTATGATCTTTGCGACTGAACGTTTCAAAACTGAAGGAGTGTCGCCATGCGCGAACAGAATTACGCAGTGAATGGCAACGCGCAGGCTGAGCAGCTTGAAGTCAGCCGCGTGTTGCGCAACACCTACGGCTTGCTCGCCCTTACCCTCGCATTCAGCGGCGTGATGGCTTACGTGGCCCAGCAGATGCGCGTCGGCTACCCGAATATCTTTGTCGTGTTGATCGGCTTCTACGGTCTGTTCTTCCTGACCAACAAGCTGCGTGACTCGGCCTGGGGCCTGGTGTCGGCGTTTGCCTTGACCGGTTTCATGGGTTTCATCCTCGGCCCGATCCTCAACCGTTACCTGGGCATGGCCGGCGGTGCTGAAGTGGTCAGTTCGGCGTTTGCCATGACCGCTCTGGTGTTTGGTGGTCTGTCGGCCTACGTGCTGATCAGCCGTAAGGACATGAGCTTCCTGGGTGGTTTCATCACCGCAGGCTTCTTCGTGCTGCTGGCGGCGGTGGTGGCCAGCATGTTCTTCCAGATCAGCGGCCTGCAATTGGCGATCAGCGCGGGTTTTGTGCTGTTTTCCTCGGTGTGCATCCTGTTCCAGACCAGCGCCATCATCCACGGCGGTGAGCGTAACTACATCATGGCGACCATCAGCCTGTATGTGTCGATCTACAACCTGTTCATCAGCCTGTTGCAGATCTTCGGCATCATGAGCCGCGACGACTGATCAGCCAACGCAATAAAAAATGCCCCGTATCGCGAGATACGGGGCATTTTCATTTTCAGACCCGATAGCTCAGTACTGATTGGGTTCCATTTCCAGCTCGACCTTGAAGCGCTTGAAGATATCTTGCTGGATGCGTAGCGCCAGCTGGGCAATCTCCTGCCCGGTGGCGGTGCCGTAGTTGACCAGCACCAGCGCTTGCAGCTTGTGCACGCCCGCATCGCCCTCCCGGAACCCCTTCCAACCGGCTTTGTCGATCAGCCAGCCGGCGGCGAGTTTCATTTGGCCGTCGGCCTGAGGGTAGGCCACCAGGTCCGGATACTGTCTTTGCAGCTCAACAGCCAAGGCTTGGGGTACCAGCGGATTCTTGAAGAAGCTGCCCGCATTGCCCAGCTCTGCCGGGTCTGGCAGTTTCTCGCGGCGAATGCTGCAGATCGCGCGGCTCACATCGCTTGGCGTGGCCTCGGTGATGCCCTGCGCGATCAGGCGCTGTTGCACCGGGCCGTAGTCGAGTTTCAGGTGACTGGCGCGGCTAAGGGAAAAGCGTACCCGCAAGATCAGCCACCGCCCGACTTCATGTTTGAACAGGCTGTCACGGTAAGCGAACTTGCATTCGTCGAGGCTGAAGTCGCGCAGTTCGCCCGTCTGACGATCCAGGGCGGTGAGGCCGGCGAAGACATCCTTGATCTCTACACCATAGGCGCCGATGTTCTGCATCGGCGCGGCACCGACAGTGCCGGGGATGAGGCTGAGGTTTTCCAAACCGCAGAAGCCGTGTTCAAGCGTCCACAAGACGAACGGATGCCAAGCTTCGCCCGCTTCGGCTTCGACCACCACGTGCGTGCCATCGTCGCTCAGCACACGAATGCCTTGGGTCGCCATACGCAACACCAGCGCCGGAACATCCTGGGTCAACAGCAAATTGCTGCCGCCTCCAATCACCAGCAACGGCACCGCCTGTGCGGCGGCATAGGCGATGGCCGCGCGCACGTCAGCATCACTGTGGGCCTCGGCAAATAACTGCGCGCTCACATCAATGCCAAAGCTGTTGAATGGCTTAAGCGATACCTGCGCACGCACTTGCAAGGTCATAACCGCCCCTTCAATTCGATCACCAATAAGTCACAGGCGCGTTCGATCAGGTCCAGGACCCGTTCGAAACCTTGCTCACCTTCATAGTAAGGGTCTGGCACCTCGTCCACTTCGCCATCAAAGCGACGCAGGAACAAATCCAGCTCCGCCTTGCCCTGCCCCGGCTGCATGGCCTTGAGGTTGCGCAGGTTGCTGCTGTCCATGGCCAGGATCAGGTCATAGCGGGCAAAGTCAGCGCGGGAAACCTGCTGGGCACGCTGGCTCGACAGGTCATAGCCGCGCGCCAGCGCCGCCCGTTGGCTGCGCTGGTCCGGCGGGTTGCCGACATGCCATTCCCCGGTGCCAGCAGACGCCACCTCAATCTGGCCAGCCAAGCCTGCTTCACGCAACTTATGGCGCAAGATGCCCTCAGCGGTTGGCGAGCGGCAGATATTGCCCAGGCATACAAACAGAACTTCCATCAGGCGCCCAGCAGGCGACGGACGCGTTCGAGGTCTTCCTGGGTGTCGACACCGGCTGGCGGTGCTTCCAACGCATCGCCCACGTGGATACGCACGCCGTGCCAGAGGGCACGCAGTTGCTCCAGGGACTCGGTATTTTCCAGCCAGCACGGGCCCCAGCTGACGAAGTCGTGCAGAAAACCGGCGCGGTAGGCATAGATGCCGATATGGCGGCGATATGGCACGCCCTCCGGCAACACGTCGCGATTCTTGGCAAAGGCATCCCGCGCCCACGGCAAGGTGGAGCGACTGAACGTCAGTGCCAGGCCGTTGATGTCGCTGACCACTTTCACCACATTCGGGTTGAACAGCGTCTCGATGTCTTCGATCGGTTCGGCCAGGGTCGCCATACGCGCCTCGCCATGGGCCGCGAGGTTGGCAGCGACCTGATCGATGACACTCGGCGGTATCAATGGCTCGTCACCCTGCACATTCACTACGATCGCGTCGGGTGCCAGACCCAGCTGAGTAGCGACTTCGGCCAGGCGATCAGTACCGGAGTTATGGTCTTCGCGGGTCAGGACCGCTTCGGCACCAAAACCTTTGCACGCCTCGATGATGCGCGGGTCGTCGGTGGCCACCACCACCCGTTCGGCGCTGCTCTTGCACGCTTGTTCCCACACCAGCTGGATCATCGGCTTGGTGCCGATCATTTGCAGCGGCTTGCCCGGCAGGCGCGTCGAGGCATAGCGCGAGGGAATGACAACGGTAAAGGCGGTGGTCATTTATCCAGGCGCTCATCGGTGGTCAGAGTACGGGCTTCGCTTTCGAGCATGACCGGGATGCCGTCACGGATAGGGTAAGCCAGGCCGGCACCTTTGCTGATCAGCTCGGTTTTGTCGGCGCTGAGCTTGAGCGGGCCTTTGCAGATCGGGCAAGCGAGGATATCGAGCAGTTTGGTGTCCATGAGTGTTTCCTGGAAAGAAGCGTTTTAAGGCAAGAGACGGTTGGGCAGCAGACGCATCAACTGCATGTCGAACCAGGCGACGAACGCCGGCGACGGTACCGCATCCACCGCAAGGTACCACCAGTCGGGCTGGGCAAAGGCGCGGCACTTCACCGCGTCCTTTTCGGTCATGACCAGCGGCAATGACGGGGTAAAATTCAAGACCTCGGCGCTGTAGGGCGCGTGGTCGGCAAAAGCATGGGGTAGCGGCTGCCAGTGTAGCGTTTCAAGGGTATTGAAGAAACGTTGCGGGTTACCTATGCCGGCCACCGCATGCACCTGCTGGCCCTGCGCAAAGTAGGTGACCGGCTGGCGCTCGCCGCTGTGCAGGTTGACCAGCGCTGTGGGCAGCAGGCGAAAGGCAAAGCCATCTTCACGGTCCGAAACGGCACCGTTATAAAGTACCCCGTCCACACTCTTCAGACGATCCACCGGTTCACGCAACGGCCCGGCTGGTAGGCACCGGCGGTTGCCGAGGCCGCGGGCGGCATCGATCAGCACCAGTTCAAGATCGCGAGCCAGGCGGTAATGCTGCAGGCCGTCATCGGAGAGGATCAGGTCCAGGGGTTCACTGGCCAGCAGTGCCTTTACCGCACGACTGCGATCAGGATCGATCATCAGCGGTACACCGCTGCGCTGCACGATCAGCAAGGGTTCATCACCGGCCACCTCGGCACTGTGGCCGGCCTCCACACGCCACGGCAGCTGCGGCGGCTTGGCACCGTAGCCTCGACTGACCACTCCTACGCGCAAACCGCTGCGGCGGCAGTGCTCGATCAACCACAAGATCAACGGCGTCTTGCCGGTGCCTCCCACCGTAATATTGCCCACCACGATCACTGGCACAGACGACTGATAAATCTCGCCCTCGCCCGCCACGAAGCGCGCACGCTTACGTTGAACCACACGGCGATACAACGATTCCAGCGGTCGCAGCAACATTAGTGCTGGATGACCTTCGTACCATGCCTTGAGTAAACGGTCGGAGATGGCCATCAGGGCGCGCTCGCCGCCTCGACGGTGGTCATGCGCAAATGGCTGAAACCGAGCTTGCCGGCAGCGTCCATGGCGGTGATCACGGCCTGGTGTGGGGTTTTGCCATCGGCGCTGATGGACAGCGGCAACTGGGTGTCGCCACCAGACTCCTTCTGCAACGCCTCCATCAGGCTGGCAAGGTCATTTTTCTCCAGCAACTGGTTATTCACCGAAAACACCCCTTCGGCGCTGATAGCGATGTCCAGCTGCTTGACTTGCTGGTCTTCGGCAGGCGAGCCACTCACCGCTTCAGGCAGGTCGACACGCAACTGGGTTTCCCGGGTGAAGGTGGTGGTCACGACAAAGAACAGCAGCAGGATAAACACCACGTCGATCAACGACGCGAGATTGATATCAACATTTTCCCGTTGCTTACGGCGAAATTTCACGCTTTGCCCTCGACCAGGTCTACATCACGGTCGCCCTGCACCACTTCTACCAGCTTGATGGCTTCCTGTTCCATACCGACCACCAGCTCATCAATGCGCCGCTGCAGGAAACGGTGGAAAAACACCGAAGGGATACCCACCATCAAGCCCGCAGCAGTGGTGATCAGGGCCTTGGAAATGCCCCCGGCCAATACCGACGCGTTGGTGGTCATGCCCGAGCCCGTGAACGCGCTGAAGATATCGATCATGCCCAGGACCGTGCCGAGCAAACCGAGCAACGGCGCCATGGCGGCGATAGTGCCGAGGGCGTTGATGTAGCGTTCCAGTTCATGAATAACCCGGGCGGCCGCCTCTTCGATGCACTCCTTCATGATCTCGCGACCATGCTTGGAATTGGCCAGGCCGGCGGCGAGGATTTCACCCAGTGGCGAATTGGCACGCAGCTCTTTGAGCTTTTGCTTGTCGAGCTGCTTGTTCTTGATCCAGCCCCAGACCTGCCCCAGCAAGTGCTCGGGGGTGACGCGACTGGCGCGCAGGGTCCACAGGCGTTCGGCGACGATGCCGAGTGCGACGATGGAGCTCAGAATGATCGGCAACATCATCCAGCCGCCGGATTTGACCAATTCCCACACAGTGAATGTCCCCTCGAAAAAGTGCGCCACTTTACCATATAGGGTCAACAGAAGGGTTCACCGGCTACAGGTCCGTCTGTCGCGGTTCGAGACCTTGGCAACGCCTGATTACGGTAACGGTTCGCGCCAGAAACGACGTTCGCTGCGCGCAACCGTCGCAGGCACAAACGCCCCCAGGCGCAGGCGCACAGCGCCCTGTTCGGCGCTGTCATACACCCGGCTGCCCAGTGCTTGGTAGCGTTCGAGGACCTGCGGATGAGGATGGCCAAACGTATTGCTGCGACCGCGGGAAATCAGCACAGAGGTGGGCGCCAACCGTTGTACGAAAGGCCAGGACGAAGAACTTCGGCTGCCATGGTGCGGGGCCTGCAGCCAGTCGGTCGGAACCGCCAGCGGGGATGCCAGAAACGCCTGTTCGGCAGCGCGATCAATGTCGCCGGTGAGCAGCAGGCGTTCGCCATTGGCCTGGACGTGCAGCACGCACGACCTCGGATCAGGAGATTAGACACGTATCCGAGCCCAAGAGAAAGAACTA